>USHS01000149.1 GCA_900554585.1 uncultured Collinsella sp. | reverse complement strand
AAGAGGAGCTGGAATCGCTAGTTTTCGCTTCAACAGCGGCGGAACTTTCACGAGGGGACCTTGAATTTCTTCGTGCAATGAATCCGGTTGGAACGACGACCAGGCAAGAGCTGGCAGCGAGGCTTAAGAAGAGTTCCGGTTCGATTTCAACGTATAAAAAGCGTCTGGTAGAGGCTGGGGTAATTGAAGAGCCTCTACAAGGACGTTTTGAGTTTGCATTGCCAGGCTTTGGCCGATATGTCGCATCGCTTTACTAGAGGGTCGTTGCTGCGAAGGATCGCTTCGTGTCCCTTTACTGTCTCGATCTGTAACAATAAGCCTGCTTTTAGGGGCCTATCTGTTACAGACTGAGACAAACTGGCAGAGTGGCCTTCTGCTCCGCTCAAACCACCGCAAAGGGGGCCTTTGTGGTGGTTTTTGTTTTAGGCCGAGGGGAAGGCCTTGGTGAGACCGGCGCGCGTTTGCGTGTCGGTCTTTTGGTAGATGGAGCTCAGGTGACGCTGGACCATGCGCATCGAGATGCCGAGCTCCTCGGCGATCTGCTTGAGCGGGCGCTCGTCTTGGGTTACAGCTATGAGCACGTCGACTTCGCGCGGGGTGAGAGCGTGGTTGGCGATGAAGGCCTGGCGCTGTTCCTCGATGGTGGGGGCGGCGAGTGCTTTCTCGGCTCGTTGCTGGTGTTCGCGCTCCTGCTCGGTTTGGGGTAGGCGGAACAGGCCCGCGGCTACAAACGCCACACTCGCCGCCACAAGCAGCATGAGCGCGCCGATCATGATGAGGGCGACATTGCCCGAGGTCACAAGTGCCAGCGAGATGCCCGACGTAGTGAACGCACACACGTTGTTGGCTGCGCGGCCCATGCCAGCCCACAGTGCGGCCGTATGCATGCGCGGCGCCAGCTGTGTAAACGTGGCGGTAAAGAACGTGACAAAAAAGCCCGAACTCAGATAAAAGACGACAAGGCCCAGGTTGGGGTCGGCGCCGGCTTCCACGGCCAAAATCGAGATGGTGGAAAGTGCCGTGACGCCGAGCATGATGAGACCCATGTAGCGACGTTCGGCAAGATCAAAGATAAGACCGGCGGCAAGGCCGCTTGCCGCCAAAAAGAGGCGCGGCCAGGTCTGTACGGCGATGGTGCCGTGGGCGTTGGAGAGCGTGACCACGTTGTCGAGGGTCGAGAACAAGCAGGCAAGAATCATGACGAGCGCGATGCTCCAACATGCCTGCTTGGCGAGGGCGTGTGAGGGCTCGGCAAAGGGGTTGACGGTGGGATTGGGACTCTCGGCAGCCTTTAGGGGAACGGCGCTGAGGGCGGAGATGGCGATATTCACTGTGCCAAGGACGATGAGCTCTGCGATACCGCCGCAATTGAGCAGGTTGACTGCGAACTGCATCAGGATGCCCGCGGCATAGGCCGCTCCCGCACCGGTGGCGAGCTTGGGATCGTCTTGAAACGCCAGTGAAAAGGCGTAGTGCGTAGCGGCGCCCAACAGGCCGAGTCCGAGGAATGCGAGGCAGCCCAGAATCTCGAGGGCAAGCGAACCCGTGGGGGACTGGATCTGGGTCAATCCCAGGATGGCGATGGGAACGGCGGCGCTGACAACTGCCTGGGGCTGGCCTTTGCGTTGGGCGAGACCGAGCAGTGGTGCATATCCGATAAAGCCGATGACGCTGGCGCCAAGGATAAAGCCCTGTGCGATCACAACGCGTTCGGCACCGGCGAGCAGCCCGACGTTGACGTCGAAGCGAAACTCGGCGGCAAGGAAGGCGAAGGTGAAGAGCGCGAGTGCCAGAAGCGCGTTGATTTTAGACCTGCTCAGGTTCAAGGACGGTCCTTTGGGTGGACGAATAATCGTGTCCTCGATTGTAGCGTTCCCGGGACGAGTGTGGCGATGGCGAAATCATATTGAATTAAACCGCAGGTAGAGGCCTAGGTTCACATCTACGAACCTAGGCATACGGAGTCATTTGGCACATCTTGGTGGTACAGAACCACCGCAAAGGGGACAGGCACCTTTGTGGTGGTATGTCCCTACGACCAAGGAGGCCGTTATGAACGTAAGCCACTTTGACAAGCAAACTCAACGTGAGTCCACCTGCTCGCTGGTTCACGGTACCTGGCGTTGTGTGGGTGCCAAAATAGCTTGCGCCGGCGCGTGTGCGCTTATGGTCGGTCAGTTGCTGCTGCCGAGCGTGGCGCTGGCGACGGAATGCGCCGATCCCGCCGCTGGGACGGATGAGGTTGCCGCGGCTCCGGTGACGCCGACGGTTGCGGAGGATACGGCCGCAACGACCGCACCAGCCGCTTCGACCGCGCCTGCAACCGATGCTGCTCCGGCGGCGCAAGCCACCGCTGAGCCTCAGCAGACGGCCCCGACTGGCGCCACCGATGAATCCAACGATGCGGCACCCGCTGAACAAAATACTCCCAGCGACAAAGCCGCCACGCCGGCGAATGACGCCATCATGCCCTGCGGTGTGACCGATGTTGTTGGCGGCAGCGACGTTAGGGTCAATACGACCGTGGTTTCCCGCTACACGGACTGCGCGCTTCCGAGCAATGTCACACTCGAAAAGGGTCAGTCGTATACCTATGATTTTCCCGATGTTGAGGGCGGCATGCCGGATGAGCCGCTCTGCGAACTTGTCGAAACCAAGTACTACCGGGCCGATGCTGCTTCGGGCACCCTGGCTGAAGTCCAGGACACATCTATGTCCGATGTGACGGCCCGCTTTGAGCCTGTTGGCGATCACATGAGGCTGACGCTGACCTTTACGGGTGGCGCGGCAGGCGGCTCGTATCGACTCACGCGCAATGAGGCTCTCTATATTGGCTCGGCACTGGAGTATACCGGAACTGACTATGAAGGCAGCTCGACTATCCTCAACGAAACCAGGTACGATTATTACCTCCGCTACGTCATCAATAGCGAAATTACGCTCGTTGCATCGGAAAACGAAGCCCTCCATAACCTGGACGTCAACGACGTGAAGACCGACTACGCGCCCGGCGAGGCGCCGCGCGCGACCGCGACGATCCCCGCTGCTGACGCCGACAAGTACGAGATCGCCTATGAGTGCTGGGAAGAGATGGAGCTCGATATGGAATCCGGGGAGTCGGTACCCGTTGCCTTCTGGTATTCCGACCCCGCGAAGTTCACGCCGGGCATGAAGAAGATTGACCACTTCGAAGAGGGAAAGTTCTACATGTACTCCGTTGAGCTGAGGCTCAAGGGCGACAATACCGTGGCCGATGACTGCAATATGAACGTCAACGGTCATTGGGCGCACCACATCAAGACCGCCAACGGCGTCTTCGCGCCAAACGCTGACAATATGCTGTGCGAGCAGCCAATCGACGAATGGCGTGCCATCGACGTTATAGAGATCAACGGCGCCACGACCACCTTCAAGGCGGGCGATAAGCCGGTCTTTACGGCGAATGTTCCGACGGGCTCCAACTCCCTTCCTCAGTGTGAGTACTGGACGGGTAGCGACGGCAGCGAAGTGAACTCTCAGAAGTTCTGGGATCAGAACATCACGAACCACATCGACGCCTTTAAGCCTGGCGTGACCTATCGCTACGGTATCTACCTCAAGCCCGCGCGCGGATTCTACTTTACGCCCAACACCAAGCTGGTGATCAACGGCCAGGAGTGCGGCTACCAGATGGGCGAAGCGAGTGTAGTTGATCCCGAGAGCGGCTGTATCTTCACTCTGTGGCTCAACACCGATCTGACGTTTACGCCCGAGGCCACGCCGGCTCCGGTCGACCCCGAAAAGCCCGCGCCGCAGCCTGAGGTCAAGCCCGAGACCAAGCCCGAGGTGAAGCCCGAGACCAAACCCGCGGCTAAGCCGGCCACGACAACCGCCACGACCAAGACGGTTGAGAAAGCCGCGCCGACCAAGAAGGGCGATGCTGTCCTGGCTACCACGGGAGATACCACCGTAATGACGGTCACCGCCCTAGGTATCGCTGGCGCAACCGTTGCCGCTGCCGGCATCGCCGCAACCAAGCGCCGCAAGCGTTAGGTTTTGGCGGCGGCGCCCATCCTCGGCTTTAGCAAAATCTCAATCTGTAACACCAAGCCAGTCAAAACGGCTCTAGATGTTACAGATTGAGACGAACTGTTCGGCCGCCAACCTAACGTCTCGATCTGTAACACGTAGCGAGGAATTTGGTCTCTAACTGTTACAGATTGAGACAAATAGGCGGATGTTCGCACAATATCTTGATCTGTAACAACTACAGGGCTCAACAGGGTCTAACTGTTACAGATTGAGACAAACGCTGGAATTGGTTTGCCGACCAAGCCTCAAACCACCACAAAGGTGCCTGTCCCCATCGTGGTGGTGGGACGGTCGGCATAGAAAAAGTCCCCGCCGGGCGTGTGCTCGACGGGGACTTTGCCGTTTGGTGGCTAGCGCTGCAGGTGATTACTCGCCCAGCAGGCTCTTGGTGATGGAAGCGGCGGCCTTCTTGCCGGCGCCCATCGCCAGAATGACCGTAGCAGCACCGGTGACGATGTCGCCGCCGGCCCAGATGCGGGGATCGGTGGTCTGGCCGGTCTCCTCGTCGGCGACGATGTAGCCCCACTTGTTGAGCTCCATCTTGCCGCCGATCTTCTTTGCGAAGGGGTTGGCGTTGGTGCCGATAGCCGAGATCGCGACGTCGCAGGGGATCTCCTCGACGGCG
>USHS01000148.1 GCA_900554585.1 uncultured Collinsella sp. | reverse complement strand
GGGCGTGGCAAAGTCGCAGCTAAACCAGCTAAGCTTGCCCGCGCGCAGGGCGGCGTCAACGACGTCCTCGTCAATGATGGTCTCGCGCGCGTAGTTGATCAGCACGGCGTCGGGTGCCAGCAGGTTGATCTGCTCGGTGCTGATCATGCCGATGGTGTCGGCCTTGCTGGGTACGTGCGCGGTGAGGTAGTCGCAGCCGCGGCACAGATCCTCGAGCGTGCCCACGCGCTGCACCTCGCGGCTCAGCACCCATGCGTGTTCGACGGAAATGAACGGATCGTAGCCGTAGACGTCCATGCCCAGGTCGACGCAGGCGTTGGCGACCTTGGATCCCACGTTGCCCAGACCGATGACGCCGATGCGCTTGCCCTTGAGCTCGCGGCCCACAAAGGCCTTCTTGGCCTTCTCGGCATCGACCTGAATCTCGGGGTCGTCGGCGTTGTCGCGCACCCAGTTCATCGACTGCACCACGCCGCGGCTCGAGAGCACCAGCATGCCCAGGACGAGCTCCTTGACGGCGTTGCTGTTGGCGCCGGGGGAGTTAAAGACGACGACGCCCTTCTTGGCGTACTCCTCGACGGGGATGTTATTGACGCCGGCGCCGCAGCGCGCGATGGCGCGGATACCCTCGGGCAGCTCGTAGCCGTGCAGGTCGGTCGAGCGCATCAGGATGGCGTCGGCCTCCTCGGCGGTGTCCACAAATTCGTAGCCCTCGCCAAACTCGACTTTGCCGTCTTTAGTGATGTCGTCGATGGTCTTAATCTTGCGCATGAAAAACTCCTTAGCAGGTTTGGTTTAAACAGGTGGTTTGAAGTGGCTGGTCGGCCCGCGCGTTGCGGGCTAGTTAGATCGCGGGCTCAAACTATGCTGTGCTTCGAAGTCCTTCATGTACGAGGCCAGGGCCTGCACGTCTTCCATGGTTACGGCGTTGTAGACGCTGGCGCGCATGCCGCCCACCAGGCGATGGCCCCTGACGTTTTGAATCTGGTGTTCGGCCGCGCCTGCGACAAAGGTCGCATCGAGCTCGGCGTCGCCGGTGCGGAAGGTGACGTTGGCGATGGAGCGGCTGTCGGCCTGCGCGGTGCCATGGAACAGCTCGCTGTGCTCGAGCAGGTCATAGAGCAGGTTGGCCTTGGCCCAGTTGCGCTCGGCCATGGCGGCGAGTCCGCCGGTCTGCTCCACCCAATGGAACACCTTGCCGCACACGTAGATGCCAAAGGTGTTGGGCGTGTTGAGCATGGAACCCTTGGCGGCCTGGGTCTTAAGGTCCAGGTACTGCGGCGTCTGCGCAAAGGCGGGGCCATCTGCGATGAGATCGTCGCGCACGATGACCACGGTCACGCCCGCGGCGCCGGCGTTTTTCTGCGCGCCGGCGTAAATGAGCCCGTAGCGCTCGACATCGAGCGGCTGCGACAGAAAACAGCTCGAGACATCGGCGACCAGCGGTACGTCGCCGCAATCGGGCAGCTCGTGGTACATGGTGCCAAAGATGGTGTTGTTCTGGCAGATGTAGACGTAGTCGAGCCCGTCGCCCGCGGCCTCGGCGGCAATGCGCGCGTTGACGTCGGCCATGGTGGGAATGCGGTCGAAGTTGGTGTCCTCGGAGCTCGCGAGCAGCACGACCTCGCCGTACTTGGCGGCCTCCTTGTACGCCTTGTTGGCAAAGTTGCCGGTCACGACGTAGCCGGCGCGGCCGCGGCGCATGAGGTTCATGGGGATGCCCGCAAACTGCAGCGTGGCGCCGCCCTGCAAAAACAGGACACGGTAGTTGTCGGGGATGCTCAGCAGGCGGCGCAGGGTTGCCTCGGCGTCGTCGATGATCTGCTGGTACATGCTAGATCGATGGCTCATCTCGAGCACGGACATGCCGCAACCGCGGTAGTCCATCATCTCGTCGGCGATCTCGGCGAGCACGCTTGTGGGCAGCGCGGCCGGGCCAGCTGAGAAGTTGTGCACACGTGCCGTCTTCTAGTTCCCCTCGTAGTCGTTTGAACGTTCGGGATACTTTAGCACAGTGGAGCGCCAGGCGCGACCGCATCACGGTAAAACTCGAGTGCGCTGCTATGATTTACAGGGTTGTTACATGGGGGAGGGGTGAGCTGCCTAGTTTAGAGCCCGCATCCGATCCGCCTCGGCCTTTGCCTGCGTCCAGGAACGCGCGCGGCCGCTGACGAGGTCATCGTAGCCGCGGGCGATGGATTGCTGGACTCGTACTCGCTCGTCGCCTGGGCCATTCTTTTCCTGGCAGCGCCTTGATTTGTCGGGGAATGCGGGCAGTTCGTTCATGAAACAGCCTTTCAAAAAAGAAAATGCCGGGGGGATCCCCCGGCCCTTGACTGCCCTCCATAACGGAACGCAGCTCTTTTATACCATGCTGTGGGTATCAAGCTCAAGTATATAAAACGAATATATGTTCGTGTGTTTAACGTTTGAGTAATGCCTTCGATTTGCGACGTTTGTCCTGCGCCTATATCACCGGGATATAGTGTGACAGATACTCCTTGAGCGCGGGGTCGCACACATAGAGAAACGTTCCTAGCATGCCTCGCGTCATGAGGACGTAGTAGGCATTGACGATGATCTTTTGCAGGTCATTGTTGCTTGCCTTTTTCTTCGCGACAGCATCTTTGAAGTTCGCCTTGTTAACGCAGACCGCACCTTTGTCCGAATCGTAGTAAATATCGGGACCCAGAATTACAAAACCATAGTTAAGGTCGTAGCCCTGCACTGTGTGGATGCATCCGACCTCGTTGACAGCATTTGCGGAGTTAACCCAATCCTTTTGGCTCGAGTTCCAACGTTTGGGTATGTCCTCGATGACGATATCGAACGCATCTTTATTGTTTTTGGTTTCCCATTTCCAGGCAAAACCAGCGGTCATGCGAGATAGACCGGCTTCTTCTTCCTTGGCTTGCTGCAGAGAACAGAAATCCTCAAACCGGTCGACGATGCCAAACTGGTACCTAGGGATATCGCTGTTCGGGTCGCCGGCTCGCGAGTCGTAGGGCTGCGGGGCAAAGAGTTCATCAAACTTCATGCCGGTATGCATGTAAGCCTTGTTGTCGAGTAAGTCGTATACAAAATCGAGGTACTCATCGCCGCCGCGCACGCGCATTTGGGTACTCAAGTTGAATTCTTCGGTCTCGACTCCCGCTTCCTCAAGCTGATTAAGTCGCTGCTCAAGGCCGTCTCGGTTGAGTCCGGACGCGCGAACCTGCTGTTTGGGGTCATAGAACAGATATGCCTTGTCACAGCATTTGAAAATCCAATCCACCTGGCTGCTCGTGCGCGGCAAGTTGAGTCGTTCACATGTGTTGTAAAAAGCTCCGATGCCGGCGCCGGCGGTCAAGTAGTTTCCCAGTCGGTGTGTCTCGTCGACAAGCAAGATGTCATACCGATCGTTTTTGGTGACATCGCTGGGGCTCAGGATGTCGCCGGGCTTTAACCCGGGAAGGAAGTGCGTGAGCTTTTTGAGCGTCTTGCTCAGAGACTCCATGGGCGTTACGAAGCCAACTCGCAGGTCGGCGAGGTTGGGCTCGTTTTTGATTTTGAACATAAGGCTGATGGCCAGAATCGTTTTGCCCGTGCCCGGCGCGCCGTTAACGACGGTTACGCGCTTTCTTTTAGGACCGCCATGTTTGATGTCTTCGTGTTCCTGCTCGAGACGCTTGTAAATCGTCTCGATCGTTTCGTATTGATCGGGCGTAAGCGTCTTGAAGGGCGAGAACTTAAAGAGGTCCGAGTTCTCGAGCTCCTCGATGGGATGGATTGCGTAGTTTTCTTTTCGGAGCTTCGTCCAGAGGTCTCGGAACTTCTGTCGATACTGAGGCCGCTCAAAATAATCGAACTGGGCGTAACCATTGTTGGCGTTGGTTACCTTGTATTTTTCGTCAGCACAGAACAGCTCAATGAGCCTGTTTTCAAACTCAAATGTCGCGGACTGATTGAAAGTGGGGTTGTCGATCAAAAGGGTCCGGTCGAAGTCTTTCTCAACGTTTGCGGCGTGTTGTTTCATGCGGCGCCGATAATTGGTCGTTTGCCCGATGTACGCCGTTTTGTTTTTGCTATTAGTCAGGATGTAGAGAACGGGCCAGCTTTCGTCATGGTGCGACCCAGGCTTTGGCGTGCCAAAATCCTGCAACGATTCACTTGTCTCAAAGGGTTGGGGTAGGGGAAGCGTATATTGCCGAAGGGCGAACTCGTTACTCATGGTGGCCCGCTTTTCTGTATTCGCTGGAGCTAGTGTCGGCGGGGTAGCGCTCGCCATTGCGCTCGAGCTTGGACGAGAGCGCCTCTGGGAGGTCGATTCCGTTTAGATCGGCGAAACGCAGGAGGAAAAGGAGCGTGTCGGCGACTTCGTCTTCGATAGCTTGGCGTTGCTCGGCGTCTTCGAACATCTCCACAATGCGCTCATCGCTCATAAAACGAAAGAGCTGAAGGAGTTCTGAGGACTCGGTTGCCATGCCGATGGCGAGCTCTTTTGGCGTGTGATATTTGCGCCAGTCGCGTGCGTCGCAAAAATCTCTGACTTGCGCCGTCATGGCATCGAGCTTGTCCATTGTCCACAACCCCCTTGATGGTCAATGACTTATTATGGCGTTGTCTGAGATTTATTGCATCTCATTTGTGGTGCTCGGGTTATGTGGTTGCGGTTGCCCGGCAGGAGGTTTCACCATGAAGATCAATGTCTGTCTCTTATACACATCTGACGCTGCCGACGA
>USHS01000147.1 GCA_900554585.1 uncultured Collinsella sp. | reverse complement strand
CGCTAATCTCCTCGCCGTAGGTCTTGGCGACGTCGAATTTGCCGTCGGTGTACTCGGCAAAGCCCTTCTCCTTAGGCATGGACTCGATGCCCTCGGAGTGGAGGCAGTTCTCGGTGTCGTCGAGGTCGACGTCATAGGTGAGGTTGCCGATGTTGGGGTTGAGCGAGGCGATGTCGTCGGTGAGCCTCATGGCAATCCACTGATGGCCAGAGAGTGCGGCAAACAGCCAGGTCTCGTTGTTGTCGGCAATGATGATCTGGTCGTTGGAGCAGACGCCCTGCTCGTCAATCAAGCTGCCGAGGAGCTCGACACCCTCGCGGGCCGTGGCACTCTCGCCCAGAATGACGCTGGCGTAGTTGTACTCGCCGATGCCGGTCTCCTCGGTGACGGGGTCGGCTTCCTCTGCCTTCTCGTTATAGGAGGTGCTCAGCGTGGCAGAGCAGGAAACGCCCTTTTCGTTGATGCCAGCCTCGGAATATGCATCGTAACGATCTTCCCACTGAGAGGGGTTGTCGCGAACGAAGGTGTAGCGGTAGGTTGCGCCCTTGGACTTGTATTCAAAGCCGGACTCGAGCGAGGTGTACTTGCTGCCGTCCTTGTGTGCGGGCTCGATGCCAAAGTGCTTGATGTAGCGCGGGCCGAAGTCCTCGGAACGGCCGTAGTACGTGTTGCCGTCTGCCGTGAGCTGGCTGCCCATGTAGATCTGGGTGCAAGCGAGCGCCGAAGTCGGCATGGCCATAATGGCCGCTGCTCCAAATGCAAGGCCGCAGCCGAGCTTCTTGAGCGTGTTGACAGGATGAGTAAACCTCATGATCCCTCCCAACTGTTGAAACCCCGCGAAACCGTACGGAGTTTCAGCTAATAAATACATCTACTAGCCTAAAGGAAGTGTAAAGAGTATTCATTCGACAACAGCTTTTACTCGATGAGCGTGAAGAAATATACGATGAGCGGATAATAATACTCATTTTATTGCTTTAGGTAAATAAAGGCACCCTGCATTTACTGTAGCTGAATAAAGCGCCAGACAATGCTCAAAAAGAAAACTCTCCCGCTGTTTAGGATTTGCATAAACAACGGGAGAGTCGATAACTGGATGAATATCATACCAATGTGGATTTACTTCTTTCGGCGGTGGATCACATTGATGGCGTAACCAACGAGCATGGCCAAGACGATGACGATAAAGCCAATCAGGGGATTGTCGTTCATGGGGTCCTCCTATTTTCCGAGCGGTGAAAAATCGTCGACGATGAGGTCGAGACATTGCGGCAGCGCGCGAGCGCCAAAGACGCCGGAGTTGCTGGAGATGATCTCTCCATCGAACTGCATACCCAGCGATGGCGTGCAGGTGATCTTGGCTTCCTTGGTCTGGATGATCTTAAACTGCGGACGGCCGAGCACTTTGCCAGCGGGGTCGAGCGCGGCGGTAATTACCGTGGGGAGCAGCTGCATCGTGCGCACGGGCTCAATAACGACGATGTCGACCATGCCGTCGTCCATGCGGCAGTTGGGGAACAGGTTGATGTCGTTTTGGATGACCGAGGTATTGCCTGCCATGCAGCAGATGCCGTCGAGCTCCTCGACAATGCCGTCGTGCTCAATGGTAAAGTGCGCCACCGTGGGGTTGGGCGTGGCGAGCGCGGAGAGGAAGTAGGCGATCTCGCCAATGTCGTTTTTGGTGGGAGCGGCCTTCATCATGATCTCGGCGTCGAAGCCCGAGCCGGCGATGATTATGAAGCCGTGGCGCTTCTCGTTGCCGTTCTCGTCGAGCCAAAAGAGCTCACCCATGTCCACTTTGACCGTGCGGCCGTCGCGGCAAGCCTTGGCGAGTGCCGCCGCCTCGGGGGCATTGCCGATGTTGTTAAAGAAAAGGCAGGCCGTGCCGGAGGGGAAGACAAGCGTGGGGACACCGCACCCGCGCATCTGGTCGAGCACGTTGGAGACGGTGCCGTCGCCGCCCGAAACGACTACGCGGTCGAACTCGCGAACGTCCGCTACCGCGTCCTCGGGCTCCATGCCATCGCCGATAAAACGCATCACGACTTCATCGCCGCCCTGTGCAAGGGCGTGCGTGAATGCGTAGATTTCATCGGAGCTGGGACCCGATGCCGGGTTGTGGATGATAAGGCAGCGCATACTTACGTTCCCGTTCTGTGACTAACCGAGTATAGTTGTAGGGCAATGCCGATATCCTACCCGTGTTTTTCGGGCCTAACCTTATTCGATGGGTTGATATGTACATTTCCACACATCAGGCTCTGGTCGACTTTTGCCAGCGCGCCCGCGAGTTCGACGCGATCGCCGTCGACACCGAGTTTTTGCGCGAGCGCACGTTTCATCCGCGCCTGTGCCTGGTCCAGATTGCCACCCCCGCCGAGAGTGTCGCGGTCGATCCGTTGGTGATCGACGACCTGTCGCCGCTGGCCGAGCTTATGGCCGACGAGAGCGTGACCAAGGTGTTCCATGCCTGCTCGCAGGACATGGAAGTTATGCTCCACACCGTGGGCGCACTGCCGCGACCGATTTTTGACACGCAGGTTGCCGCCGCCTTTTTGGGCGAGCGCCAGCAGATTTCGTATGGCGCGCTCGTCCAGACGTTCTGCGGCGTATCGCTGCCCAAGACCGAGTCGCTGACCGATTGGTCGCGCCGCCCGCTGAGCGATAAGCAGATCGAATACGCGATCGATGACGTCAAGTACTTGATCGTCGCCTATACCGAGATGATGAGCCGTCTGCGCGAGCTGGGACGCGTGGACTGGGTGCTCGACGAGTTGCGTCCTCTGGCCGATGAGTCGCACTACCGTGCCGATCGCCATGAGGCATTCCGCAAGGTCAAGCGCATCAACTCGTGCAGTCGTCATCAGCTGGGCATTGCGCGCGAGCTTGCCGCCTGGCGTGAAGACCGCGCCGAGCGGCGCAACATCCCGCGCAAGTGGGTTATGTCCGACGATACGCTGCTGGCCCTGGTTAAGCGCAATCCTGTGCGTGTTGAGGAGTTCCGCAGCATCCGCGGTACCGACCAACTGGGGGAGCGCGACGTGGACGGCGCGCTGATGGCCATCAAGCGCGGCGCGAGCTGCCCGCACGATCGTCTGCCGCTTATGGTGCGCGGACATCGCCAGATTTCGCCGGAGCTGGAGAGCGTGACCGACCTTATGTATGCGCTTATTCGCCTGGTTGCCGAGCGCTCGGGCGTGGCGGCCTCGGTCATTGCCTCGCGCGATGACCTGGCCGACTACATTGAGCATCCTGAGCAAAGTCCCCTGCGCGAAGGCTGGCGTTTTGAGCTTGTGGGCCCGCGCCTGGACGATCTGCTTTCCGGCAATATGGGACTCACCGTGAAGGACGGAAAGATCGAACTTTTATAGTTTCGCGGTTTAGCCAGGCGCTGCAAACGTTCTAGAGCGGTAATGCCGAAACATCGATGCTGACTTGCTGGTCAGTCGGATGGGTAGAATGCCTCCAACGTGTAACTCGATTCGGAGGAATTCGCATGCCCTATTACTATGGTTACGGCTTTGGCATCGACCCGCTGTACCTGCTGGTTGTTCTTGTTTGCACAGTGCTCGGTCTTGCCGCGCAGAGCTATATCAACTCGACGTACAAGACCTGGTCCAAAGTTCGCTCGGACGGCGACACGGGTGCCACGGTCGCTCGCCGCATGCTCGATGCCAACGGTTGTAGCGCCGTGGGCATCAAGGGCGTCGCTGGCGAGCTCACCGACCACTACAACCCGCAGGATAACAACCTGTATCTGTCGGATGCCAACCGTTCGGGCGGGTCGGTCGCAAGCGTTGCCGTCGCCTGCCACGAGGCGGGCCATGCCGCCCAGCGTCAAAGCGGCTACGCCATGATGAAGGTACGCACCGCTTTGGTCCCCGTCGTCAACTTTACCCAGAACACCTGGACGATCGTGCTGCTCATGGGCCTGTTTATGAACATCGCGGGGCTCACGACCCTCGCATTGATCTTCTTCTCGTTTAGTGTGCTGTTCCAACTCGTTACGCTGCCGGTCGAGATTGACGCCAGCCGACGCGCCGTGGCGTACATCGAGCGGTCGGGTATGAGTTCCAAGCAGGTCAACGGCGCCAAGAAGGTGCTGACGGCAGCCGCGCTTACCTATGTGGCCGCAGCACTCACTTCGATCATTCAGCTGCTCTACCTTATGGCTCGCTACAACAGAAGCTCCAACCGATAACAAATGGGACAGGCAGGCGCCGTGGGGATTCGTGTCCCCGCGGCGCTGTACTATGTGTGGGACTTAAATTTGCACGGGGCCGGGCCTCTGTGCGCGATAACGAAAGGAGGCTGCGTGGCAGGCTGGAACCTAACCGGCAATGCCGTTTCCGCCGAGTTCGACGGTTCGAACGAGCAGGAGCGCAAAGAGCTCAGCGTGAGCCAAGCGGTGGAGATCGCCGCCGGCGCGCTCGATGCTATTCCGCAGCTGAGCGTTTTGGGCGAGGTTACGGGTTTCCGTGGTCCCAACGCCCGAAGTGGCCACTGCTACTTCCAGATCAAGGACGACTCGGCCGCCGTCGACTGCATCATCTGGAAAGGCGCCTATCTCAAGCGCACGTTCGATCTGCGCGACGGCATGCAAGTGAGCTTTAAGGGCAGCTTCAATCTCTATAAGCCCACGGGCCGCATGAGCTTTGTCGCCCGCTCGTTCTCGCTGGCGGGGGAGGGCCTGCTGCGTCAACAAGTGGCGCAACTGGCCGAAAAGCTA
>USHS01000146.1 GCA_900554585.1 uncultured Collinsella sp. | reverse complement strand
GAACCGTTAGACCCGCGCTCGGAACCAACGTCGCCTCGCGAATGAGTGCAATGTTGGAAACCTGCAGCTCATCGATCATGGCGCACTCCGTAGAACACGCGGCTCACCGAGTTATAGAAGCTCTCGGGGCCGTAATCCAGCAGCAGCACATCGCCGGGACCACGGCGCACAGCCACGCTCTCGACCGTGCCATCGCAGCTAATAAACTGTCCATCGATGGCGATCGCCGGAACGCTCGGACGATCATCGGACATAAAGATCTCCACGACATCGCTCGGCGAGGTCAAAAAAGCGCGAGCCTGAATGGTATGCGGGGCGATGGGCACACAGACCATGCCCGTGTAATCGGGGCTGACGATGGGGCCGCCGGCGGAAAGCGCATAGCCGGTGGAGCCAGTCGCCGTCGATACAACCACGCCGTCACCGCGCAGGCGGTCGATATGATGGCCGGACACCGTGATGTCGAATTCAACCATATCGGACAGGGGCCCGCGCGTAAGCGCCATATCGTTGAGGGCAAACGTGCGCACAACATCCTTCGTGCCGTCTTCGCGAACCGAAACAATATCGGCGGCGATGGTGGCACGGCGGCTCACATGGAGCTCGCCGGACAGGGCATCGCTCACGACCTGCAAAATGTCGCGCTCCTCGGGGCTCGCGGCCGTCAAAAAACCCAAATGACCATAGGAAAGACCCAAAATGGGAATCTCACGGTAGTTGAGAATGCGGGCGGCACGCAGCAGTGTGCCGTCGCCGCCGAGCGTAATAACCAAGTCGGCATCGTCAACATCGGGCGCGCTCTGGATCTTGGAACGCTGGTCGGCAGCCCATGCGACCTCGTAGCCCTGGCGCGAAAGCCAAAGCTCGAGCATCAGGCCGCTCTCAACCGCCTCTTGCTTGTAGAAATTGGGAACCAGAAAGACCTTCATAGCGTTGCAGCTTTCTCCCTCAAAACCGATACCTGGGAATGCAGCTCATCGTCGGTGCGTTCGCCGGGGGCAAACCTCGTGCCGTACAGGAAAAACTCAACGTTTCCTTTGGCGCCATGGATGGGCGACACGCACACGTCGCGCGGGAACAGGCCCTTGGCGGCAAAGAGCCCAATCGCCGCCACGAGCGTATCACGGCGGACGGCTGGGTCGGTCACGATGCCGCCCTCGCCCACCAGCGCAGCCGGCGCCTCAAACTGGGGCTTTACGAGCGTGCAAAACGAACCCGAAGGCTTGAGGCACTCCATCACGGCGTCGATGATATTCGCGATACTCGTAAACGACACATCGCACACGGCCAGATCGATAGCGCCACCGTAGCCGAGCTCGGGCAGCTGAGTGACGTTGGTGCGCTCGTGGAGCGTCACGCGATCGTCTTGGCGCAGCGACCAGTCGAACTGGGCACGGCCCACGTCGACCGAGACAACGGTCGCGGCGCCACGCTTGAGCAGGCAATCGGTAAAGCCGCCCGTGGAGCAGCCCACATCGAGGCAAGGAAGGTCCGTCGGATCAATCCCAAACGCATCGAGCGCGCCCTCGAGCTTGAGCCCGCCGCGCCCCACATAGGGAATACGACCCTTCACGTGCAACGGCAACCCGGGCGTTACCTTAAGGCCAGGCGACGTCAAGCGCTCGCCGCCACTCGAGACCAAGCCGGCCATAAGAGTGCGAAGGGCATCCGCGCGATCGGCGCAGATGCCCTGTGAAATCAGTTCGTCATCGAGACGCACACGTTTCATGAATGCCATCAACCATTCGTATCCGGAGACGCGGCCTGGCCATCCTGGGATTCGTTTGCCGCATCCTCATCGTATTCCTGCTCGAGCTTATCGGCCTCACGAGGCGTCAACTCAAACTTATCGACCATATCGACCGCACGGGAGCCCAGCTCGATCGCCTCGTCAAACAGATCGAGCGAACGCTCCAAGGACGTATCCTTGGAGCGAACGGTAGCGATAATCCGGTCCAAGCGGTCCGAGATCTCGTCGAAGTTGCGGACGGAACCCTCTGGCATGGCTACTCCTCGACGGTACCGGTCTCGGCCTCGGCGACCTCGGCGTCCTCATCGAGAACGCCGGCCGCAGCCTGAGCGGCGGCAACCTTGGCGGCAGCCTCGGCAGCCTGGGCCTCCTCGCGGGCACGGTCCTCGGCCAGCAGCTCCTGATACAGGTCCTCGCCCGGCAGCTCCTCGCTACGAGCGATCTTGCCCAGCACGCCGTTGACAAACGACGCGGACTGGTCAGTGCCATAGGCCTTGGCAAGCTCGACGGCCTCGTTGATCACGATGGCGTCCGAGACCTCCTCGTCGGTGAGGAAGCGCATCTCATAGACGGCGATGCGCAGCAGATTGCGGTCGGCACCGGGCATGCGCATAAGATCCCAGTTCTTGGCGACGGAGCGTAGGGCGCAGTCGATACGGTCGATGTGCTCGTAGGCACCGCGGCACAGCTCCAGCGCGTAGGGGTCGAGGGGACCCTTCGAGATCAGGAAATCGCCCTCGAGGACGCGCTCGAGCGGGCTGTCCGTGGCCTCGGCCTGAAACAGCAGCTGCAGCGCCTGACTGCGGGCAAGCGTACGCCCGCGATAAACCTTAAGGCTCAAAGGTTACTCCTTGGGGAAAACGAGGCCGTCGATGCAAACGTCAACGCGCTCGACCTCGACGCCCACCTGGGCGTCGATGGCGGCAACCACGGCGGCGCGAACGGCCTCGGCGAGTTTCTTGAACGGATAGCCAAAGAACACCACGACGCGCACGGTAAGCGCGAGCTTGTCGCCGATGACCTCGGCCTCGACCGCCGGCTCAGAAGCCGGGGCCTTGGACGAAAGCATCATGGAGACAAGGTTGGTGGCAAGGTCCTTGACGCCCACGGAGGCGATGCCCTCGACATCCGTGACGGCGCGCGAGACGATGGCGGTCAGAACATCGGGCGAAATGCCGATGCCGTCAATCTTGATTTCCTGGGGCATGAGTCCTCCTAGAAGAGTTGGTTGCTAGACGCGGGAGACGAACTTGCCGTCGCGGGTGTCAACCTTAATGACCTCGCCCTCGTTGAGGTACATGGGGACCTGGATGACGGCGCCGGTGTCGATGGTGGCCGGCTTGGTGGAACCCTGAACGGTGTCGCCCTTGAAGCCCGGGTCGGTCTGGACGATGGTGGTCTCGATGAACATCGGCGGGGTCACGCCCATGAGCTCGTCGTCGGCGAAGAGCAGCTGGCAGGTGTCATTCTCGCGCAGCCACTTGGCGTTCTCGCCCACCATATCCTCGGGAACGGGAACCTGCTCGTAGGACTCGTTATCCATGAAGATGTAGTCGGCGCCGTCGTTGTAGAGGTACTGGAACTCACGGGTGGTGAGCATGACGCTCTCGAACTTGGTGCCGGCGTTGCAGGTGTTCTCGACGACGCGGCCGCTCTTGATGTCGCGGGTCTTGTAGCGCACGAAAGCGCCGCCCTTGCCCGGCTTGACGTGCTGGAACTCGACGATGGTGTAGACCTTGTCCTTAATGCGGAGACCGAGGCCGTTCTTGAAGTCGGCGGTAGAGATAGTAGGCATAGCGACCTTTCTTGTTATTGGCTAGACGCACAAACGTCCAAATTACATACGACCGAAATTATACACTTGCAGACGGCGGCTGCGGCGAGCGCATAAAAAGAGAACGCGGGACGCCCGAATCGATCCGGACGCCCCGCCTCCAAAAACCCAAATGGATGGTTTAGCAATCGATAATATGCAGGTCGTGCGGGGTCTTGGTGAAGGGCTCGTAGCCGTTCTCGGTGACGACGCCGTAGTCCTCCAGGCGCACGCCGCCCACGCCGGGCAGGTACACGCCGGGCTCCATGGTGATAACCGAGCCGACTTCGATGATGTTCTTGCTGCGGTTGAAGTTGGGCAGCTCGTGGATGTCGATGCCGACGCCGTGGCCCAGACCATGGTTGTAGTAATCACCATAACCGGCATCGCCGATGATCTTCTTAGAAAGCTTGAAGATATCGTTACCTTCCACACCCGGATGGATAGCGGCGACGCACTCCTCATGGGTGCGGCGCACGAGCGCGTACAGGTCGAGCTGCTCCTGGGTTGGCTCGCCCATCACGACGGTACGAGTCATGTCGGAACGGTAGTCACAGTAGCCCGCGCCGTAGTCCATCAGGACAAAGTCGCCTTTCTCGATCACGCGGTCACTCGGCACGGCGTGCGGGTTGGCGGTGTTGGGACCGCTCGCCACGATGGAGCCGAAGGCCAGGCTGTCGGCACCGTTGGCGAACATAAAGTTCTCGAGCTCGTTGCGAACCTGCTTCTCGGTCATACCGGGCTTAATAAAGCCGAGCATATGCTGGAAGGCGGCGTCGGTGATCGACTGCGCATGGCGCATGAGCTCGATCTCCTCGGCGTCCTTGATGGCGCGCATCTTACGAATGTCGTCATGCATCAGCGGCAACATGCAGGCGACGGAACGGTCCTCCAGACCACGCTGAATACCCTGGTAGAAATTAATCTGCATGTCGTCCTCGACAGCGCAGACGCGGCACTTGTTGGCCGCAATCTTGCCGGAGACCCAACCGGGGATGGTGCCCTCGTCCATGTCGTAGACCCAGGGGCTGCCGGCGGGCGTGTTCTCCTCAAAACTGTTGAGATAGCGCGAATCGGTATGGAACAGGCACTGATCGGCCGTAATAAACGCGGCGTGCGGGAACTCGAAGGTGTAATCGAAGACGCCCTTCACGCCCGTGAGCCAACGTAGATTGGCCTCGTCGCGCACGACGATAG
>USHS01000145.1 GCA_900554585.1 uncultured Collinsella sp. | reverse complement strand
TGCGGATGGACAGATTATGGGGCGTAATAAATATCCCGAGGAGACGGTCGCGAAGATTCTCGACGCGGCGCTGGAGCTATTCTGCGCACAGGGTTATGAGGGGACGAGCATTCAAGATATCGTCGACCGCCTCGATGGCATGACCAAGGGCGCTGTCTATCATCACTTTAAGAGCAAAGAGGAGATTTTCAACGCCGCATTTGATCGGGCAATGGCTCCGATTGTTGAGCAACGTCGCTCAACGCTTGGTATCGGCAATATGACCGGAGCCCAAAAGCTCAAGCGGCTGTACGCTCCCGAGTCCGTTGTTCCGCAAATTGAGCTATGGGCACGCATACATCCTGCGGCAGATCCGGTGAAAAGCTCGCGTCTGCTGGCGATGCAGTACCAGGGCTCGTTTGACGAGTCGACCGATGGCTATCTCTTGTCAGTGATCGAGGAGGGCATCGCCGACGGCTCCATTGCGTGCGAATGCCCGCGTGAAGCGGCGGAGGCCGTATCGTTGTTGGCGAATCTTTGGCTGCTGCCGCTGTTCCGTCCGCTTGAGACCAAGGATCGAATGCTCGCTCGCGCTCAATGTTTGGCGCAGATGGCTGCCGCGGTGGGACTCGATTTGGGGGAAGAAGTGCTTCAGACAACGGCGCAGATTTGGGACGTATGGTACCGTGCCGGGTGGTAATATAGATACCGACGGTATGTAATAGATTTGAGAGGGCAGCTCCGGCTGCCCTTTTCAAGTCATTAAATACATACTAACGGTATGTATAGGGGTAGGCTTATGGCTGGAATGCGGAGGAGTAGCGTCTCCTTGACGCAAAAAACAGTGCGATCTATCAGGCTTTTTGGCCTTCTTGTTGCGCAGCTGTGCACGTATTCGATGCTGTCGGCGCTGTGCTTTGCGTATCCACTTTACTTGTTCGATTGCAGTGGATCGTCAACGTTATATGGCGTCGTCGTGGTGATAGCGTTCATACCCGGCGTACTCGCAACTCCGGTTGGCGGAATCTTGGCGGATCGGGGAAGACAGCGCGAGGTCCTCGTGGCCCTCGGTATTGCTCTGATGACTGCATCGCTGCTGTCTATCCCCATGAAGCGCTCATTGCCTCTTGCGGTCGTCGTAGTAGCGATACTTTGTGTTCAATATGGCGTTCAATCGCTGCTAAAGCCGATGCTCCAAATTGAGACGGTGCGCATGGCGGGTGAAGAGAAGGTTGAGCGGGCCACTGCATTGGTTTCGCAGTCGACCATGGTGAGCAATATCTTGGGCCCTGTGGTCGGGACGGCAGTCTATGGGTGCTTTGGCATCGATGCTCTTTGCGCAACCGCGTCGGTGACGTTTGCGATTTCAGCCCTGCTGTTTAGAGGTGCACTCAAGCAAAATGCCTCATCTGAAATGATGGGAGACGGCGCGACTCGTACGACATGCCGAAACGATTTTCGGGAGTCGATTCGGTATCTGTTGCAAAATGCATCATTGGTCGTTGTGTTTTTGATTGCGGCTATTTTGAACCTTGCGTTAGTTGGGTTAACGATTGGTGCTCCCGTTATTGTTGCAAAGCATCTCGGAATGCAGTCATCCTTTGTTGGGATTATTGAGGTGGCTATGGGCTTAGGTGGTCTTGTCGGCAGTGGTTTGGTCGGTATTTGGCCGCATCGTTTTTCCTTCAAGGGCATATGTCGATATGTTGCGATGATCTGTTTAGGAGTCGTACCGATTATTGTCACGCTACTGAGCGGTCCTGATGAATTAGCGTTTGCCGCGCTTGCGGCCGGCTCGGCATGGGTCATGGCGTGGGCAAGCATTGCATCGGTCGAAATCGTTTCATTTGTTCAGCGGTCAGCGCCAAAGGAACTCTGCGGAAAAGTGCTGGCACTCGTTTATATGATGCTTTCCTGTGCAACGCCTATTGGCCAATTGGTTTACGGGCTCGCATATGATCGATGGACACCGGCGATTGTATTCGCAGGCATGTTGACGGTGCTGACGTTGACGACGGCGCTGTTTTATCGACTGAAAAGTCGCTTGTGGCGATTGCCTTAACGCGCTGGGGCACCGTGAATTTGTGGAGGCAGTGGCACGTCGCGCCGTGACGGCATTGTTTGGGCATGCCTCTCCTTCGTCTACAATATCGTGCAGACGAAGGAGAGGCACACCCATGATCAAGATGTTTGCGAGTGACTTAGACGGAACGCTGCTGAACGCCCTGCACGAGGCGGATGGGACCATCCGCCGTGCCATTCGCGAGCTGACCGAGGCCGGCCTGCATGTGGTTCCCGCGACCGGACGCTCGACGCTGCCGATCGGCGAACATGGCTTTACAGGCTTGGCGCTTGACGCCTGCTGCTCCAATGGATCAATCGTGCGCGACAGCCATGGCGAAGTGCTCAAGACCTGGACCATCGACCCGCAGATTACCGAGGAGCTGCTCAAGGCGTTCCCGGACATTTGCTTTGATTGCTCCACGCCCGATGGCATGTTTTCGAGCGGATCGTTCGAGATGCACCAGGCGGGCTTTAAAAAGGACAGCCCCATCAAGCGCATCGTGATGCGCGGCATGCGTGCGCGCGGCGGGTATCACGAGGAACAGTATTTCGACCAGTCGATCGGCGACATCCTGCGCCACGATGTGTGCAAGATCAACTGTCGCGTGACCTCGCCCGAGTTGGAGCGCGACCTTAAGGCCTATCTTGCCGAGCGTTCGGACCGCGTGGTCAACGCGCCGTTCGATCCGGTGATGTTCGAGATCACGGACGTGGCGTGCAACAAGGGCGAGAGCGTGGCCTGGCTGGCGGGTTACTACGGTATTGCCGAGGACGAGGTCGCGGTCTACGGCGACGGCGGCAACGACATTGCCATGCTCAAGCGTTTCCGCCACAGCTACGCGACCAAAAACGCAAGCGATGCAGCCAAGGCCGCCGCGAGTGCGACCATCGGCAGCTGCATGACCCACGCCGTCCCCAAACACATGCTCGCTACCATGCATAAGCAGAATTCCCACACCGTTATCGAATAATGTGACAAAGGGACAGCCCCTTTGTCACGGGGGCCTGTGTTCTTGGAATACGAACATATATTCGTATATATAACTAGGCTCTGGTAGAATCGGTATTGTTGACGGCAGTTCCATGTGCCGGGCAGCGTCCTCCATCTGATGGGAGGTGATGCCCATGACCGATTTGATTGATTTCGTGAGACTTCTGACCGCTTTGGTCTCGTTCTTCACAGCGCTTGTCGGCCTTTCCGAGGCACTCAAGCAGCGTTCGAAGCGCAACAGAAGGGGTCGCCGCCGCTAAGGCGTTGACCCCCTAATGCAAACAACGGCGCTGCCCAGCTAGCTACAACTTGGGCTGCCGTCGACACTATTCTACCCACGAACGCCATTTCGGACAATCGGTAATGCCGATTCAAAAGCCAGGCACAACTGGCACAACCTAGGCGGTCGCTGAATGTGACAAAGGGACTGTCCCTTCGTCACATCCCAAATATTGCCTTTACGTGTTGATGCACACGGTGTGCAATAATACTCGCACTGTGCAATAGCGCACAGGCTGAGTAACAGGGAGGACGCTTGTCCCAGCTCGAGAAATGCGATCGCCGGTCCCTTCGCTCGCAGCGTGCCCTTCGCCAGGCGCTTGCCAGCGAGCTTGCCGAAAGCGGTGACCTTTCGCGCATTAACGTCGCGTCGCTCACCGAGCGTGCCGGCCTTACGCGCCGCACGTTCTATTCGCACTACCGCGATATCCCCGACTTTATCAATCAAATCGAGGACGGCTTGCTGGCCGAGATCCGTGAGCGCATTGAGCTCATCACCGCAGCTCAGCTGCCCGATCTCTATCACAACATCGATGAGCTCGAGCCGGCGCCCGGTTCGGTTGAGCTGCTGCGTTATCTTGCGGCCAACCGCGACTTAATCGGTGCGCTGCTGGGTCCGGGCGGCGATCAGGCCTTCATTAAAAGGATCATCGACACCGCTCGTGAGGCTGTGGTGCCGCGTGCGCAGACGGGCATTTTGGGCCTGGCGCTGGGCACGTTCTTTGACTACTACGTCACCTACGTCGTGAGTGCCGAGGTCGGCCTGATTCAGCGCTGGTTTGAGCGTGGGCTCACCGAATCGCCCGAGGCCATGGCGCGCATTATGACGGTGCTCGCTTTTGTGCGCCCTGGTGACCTGTATGGCCAACCCATCGATATCAACGTGCCAGAATACGGCATGAAGCTATTGAACTTGCAGCTCGAGGACGCGGCTGACACCGCCGCAACCGTCGAGTCCAACAACTAAGAGGAGAGACAGATGAGCAAACTCGTCGAGGGCATCAAGGACCGCATGGTCGCTGCTGCACGCGAGGCCGCGCCCACCGTGGTGGATGCCGCACAGAAGGCCGCGACCGCGGCTGCCGAGAAAGTTGCCGAGGCAGTTGCCGATGCCAAGAAAGCGGCGGGGGAGGCGTCCGTCACTAGCGAGCCCGCCACCGCCGCTGAGCCCGTAGCCGCCGCCCACGCCCCCGAAGGCGCGATCTTCAACCCCGAGGCCGCCCACGGCAACCTGCACCTGGGCATCGACGTGGGCTCCACCACCGTTAAGCTCGCCGTGCTCAACGACGACAACCAGATCGTCTACGCCAAGTACCAGCGCCACCACACCGACGTCCGCGCTTGCGCCCGCGACTTGTTCGAGGGTGCCGCGACTGTGCTGCCGATGGCCCAGATGACCTGTGCCATCACCTGTCTCTTATACACATCTCCGAGCCCACGAGACTCCTGAGCATCTCG
>USHS01000144.1 GCA_900554585.1 uncultured Collinsella sp. | reverse complement strand
ATCCCTCATCGCCCACCATTGAATTGGAAACGGTCCTCGAAAGGGGACCGTTTTTGTTTGGGCCCATCGCAGAGGGATTCGAACCCGACAGGGTGCGGAGCTGAGGAAACGCGAAGCGTTTTCCAGCGCAGCACGCGAGGGCCGCAGGCCCGAAGCGGGGCGCGGGCGGCGAAGCCGCACGCGGACATCCCTCATCGCCCACCATTGAATTGGAAACGGTCCTCGAAAGGGGACCGTTTTTCTTTGCGCCCGGTGCATGGGATTCGAACCCGTCAGCACGTCTGTCGCAAAGGCCGTGGCCTTTGCAGATTGATGAAAAAAAGGGTTCCAGACCGTCCAATCATGCATCAAATGACGCACTGACGATCTGGGGCCCGTTCAAACTAGCTATGTTTTGCTCTCGCTACGCCAAAACGTCCGACAGAATCTCGATCAGGCTGTCCACATCGGCTTCTTCGCACACGAGCGGCGGCAAGAAACGCAGCGTGTGGGCGCCTGTGGCGTTAATCACGACACCGGCCGCCAACGCGCGGGCAACAATATCATGCGCATCGCCCGCAGCGTCATCCAAATCGCAGCCGAGCATCAGGCCACGGCCGCGCACCTCTACCACATGCGGAAGCCTAGCCAGCGCCTGCTCCATATAAGCGCCAACCTTGGCAGCATGCTCGGCATAATCGCCGCGCACAAGCACGGAGAGCGTCGCGGCACACGCCGCGATGGCCAAGCAGCTACCACCGAAGGTCGAACCATGATCGCCGGGCTTAAAGACGTCAGCGATTTCCTTCTTTGCCACCACGGCACCCATAGGCACGCCGTCGGCAATGCCCTTGGCAAGGCTCATAATGTCAGGCTCCACGCCATAGGTCTGGAACGCAAACGGCTTGCCCGTGCGAAAGATTCCGCACTGGACCTCGTCGGCGATAAGCACGGCACCCACCTCGTGTGCCAAGTCGCGCGCCGCAGCCATAAACTCCTCGGTCATGGGATGCACACCGCTCTCGCCCTGGATCGGCTCGAGCATCACGGCACAGATTTCACTGCCCAACTGCTTAAAGATTGCGCGCAGTTCATCTACATCATTGGGTGTGCAGGCCACAAAGCCGCCCGGCAGCGGACGGAAGCTGTCTTGCAGCCAATCCTGCATGGTCGCGGCAATGGTCTCGAGCGTACGACCGTGAAAGCCGCCACGCATGCACACAATGGTGTTACCACCGTTGCCGGCACGCTTGGCGTACAGACGTGCGAGCTTCATGGAGCCCTCGTTGGCCTCGGCACCGGAATTGGCAAAGAACGTCTCCCACACCTGCTCGCCCGCAGCCGGAGCGCCAAGTGCCGCCGCCGTGGTCTCGTCGCCAGCGGCGATCGCGTCGGCAAGCACGCGTGCACCGTCCGTATCGTCGTTAGCGAGTTTGGACAGCAGCGCCGCGACCTGGCCACGCTGCTCGATGTAGAAATAGTTGGAGACATGCAGGAGCTTTTTGGTCTGAGCCTCGAGCGCCGACAGCACTGCCGGGCTGCCGTGGCCCAGGCTGCATACGCCGATACCTGCAAGAAAATCGAGGTATTCGCGGCCATCGTCGCCGGTGAGCTTCATGCCGTGGCCTTCGACAAACTCGACCGGCGAGCGACCAAAGGTGTGCATGACGTAGTGGGATTCGAGCGATTGTTGTGCTGCAAGTGACATGAGATACCTTTCGTTAAGCGCCAGGCAGTGCGGACTGCGGGCGTGATAGTGTGGCGATTTCGAACCGGCTAGACCGTCTGGAGCTTCTCGACCTCGTCGAGGTTCTCGGTCAGGCGCGCCGCAAAGGTCG
The DNA here is from genome assembly GCA_900554585.1 of uncultured Collinsella sp. Taxonomy (GTDB): domain Bacteria; phylum Actinomycetota; class Coriobacteriia; order Coriobacteriales; family Coriobacteriaceae; genus Collinsella. Next base: position 2,987 of record USHS01000144.1, on the reverse strand, counting down.
AAAGCGGGTGCGGGTGCGTATCGAACTCGTAGGCCGTTTCGGTGGAATGGATCACGGTGCCGACGCCGGCATCGGTCAGCAGCTCCAGGAGCAGCGAATGCGGCGTGGTGCCGTTAATGATGTGGGCGCGGAACACGCCACCGGCAAGCGCATCGACGGCCGCGCGCAGCTTGGGAATCATGCCCTTATCGACCTCCCCGCCATAGAGCATCTCGTTAACCTCGTCGAGCGTTAGGTTAGAGATAAGCGAGTCCTTGTCGCTAAAGTCCTTGTACAGGCCATCGACGTCGGTCAAAAAGATCGCCTTATGCGCGTGGAGCGCCGCGGCAACGGCACCGGCGGCGGTGTCGGCGTTGATGTTGAAGAAACCACCGTCCTCCCCCGCCGCGACGGTAGCGATGACGGGGATGTACTCGCTATCGAGCAAGCGCTCGATATAGTCGGTGTTGACGTGCGTCACTTTGCCCACGCGACCGAGCTCGGGATCGAGCGGCTCAGCGATGAGCGTGCCGGCATCGCTGCCCGACACGCCTACGGCCAGGTTGCCGTGGTGGTTGATGGCAGCGACCAGCTCCTGGTTAACCTTGCCGCCCAGCACCTCGCGCACGATATCCATGGTCGCCGGCGTAGTCACGCGCTGGCCGTTCTTAAACTCGACGGGAATATCGTTATGGCTCAGCGCCTCGTTGATGGCCTTGCCGCCGCCATGCACGATGACAGGGCGCATGCCGATGATCTTGAGCAAAACGATGTCGCTCATCACGTCGCGGCGCAGTTGCTCGTCAACCATGGCGGCTCCGCCATATTTGATAACGACCGTCTTGCCGGTCAGGTTTTTAATCCACGGCAGCGCTTCGAACAGCAGCTGCGCGGTTGCTTCGTTGGATTCGCTCGAACGACAATCGCGTGCGAATTTCATAATCTGCCTCGTCTTTCGTATCGTTATCACGCCGTGCTTCGCTGTCCGCAATGCGGCAAGATGCGCAGCGTGCCTGGAATCTAGGAACGGTAGTCGCCATTGATGGAGATGTACTCGTGCGTGAGGTCGCAGGTCCACACGGTCGTTGCCGCGTCGCCTGCACCCAGGTCGGCCGAGATCACGATCTCGGGCGCCTCAAAACGTCGCAGAGCTTCGTCCTCGTCAAAGGGAACAGTCAGACCGTCGCGACAGACAGGCATGCCCATCATGTCGATGGAAACGTCTTCCTGGTTAAACTTCACGCCGCACTTGCCGAGCGCCATGGCGACGCGGCCCCAGTTGCAGTCATGGCCGGCGATGCAGGTCTTGACGAGCGGCGAGTTGGCGACGGCACGGGCGGCGATATCGGCTTCCTCGTCGTTGGCGGCGCCGGTAACGTTAACCGTCACGAGCTTTGACGCGCCCTCGCCATCGGCCGCAATGTTGCGCGCCAGGCTCTCGCACACCTCGTGCACGGCAAAGGCCAGTTCGTCAAAGGCGTCAGTGCCCTCGACGATGGCCTCGGCATCTGCAGTAGCAACGCCAGAAGCAAGCATGATACAGGTGTCGTTGGTCGAGGTATCGGAATCGACCGTCACCTTATTAAAGGTCTGCTTAACGGACGAGAGCAGCAGGGTGTGGAGCGCTGCCGGCTCGACGGGGGCATCGGTAGTAATGACCGCGATCATGGTGGCCATATTGGGCATGATCATGCCCGAGCCCTTGCACATGCCGCCCACCGTATAGGCATTGCCCGCATGGCCCGCAGCCTCACTGCGGTAGCGAACGGCATACTCCTTGGAATGTGTATCGGTCGTCATGATGGCACGGGCCGCATCGGCACCGCCATGGGCAGAGAGTGCCTCGTAGGCGGACGGAACGGCCGTCTCAAATGTGTCGATGGGCAGAATCTGTCCAATCACGCCTGTGGATGCAACTAGGATCTGCTGGGGTTCACAGCCGATGACCTGCGAAGCGATGTTGCACGTCTCGCGCGCGCAGGCAAGGCCGGTCTCGCCCGTGGCGGCATTCGCGTTGCCGGAGTTGATTGAAACACCGGCGATAATGCCATAGCCCTTGTCCGCACCGCCCAGGTTGGCACGACTCACCTGCACGGGCGCCGCGCAAAAGCGGTTGGTCGTAAACACGCCGGCGCCGGGACAGGGTTTATCGGGCATGACGAGCGCATAATCCAGGCGCTCGGGATTCTTCCGGAATCCTGCATGGATGCCTGCAGCCTTAAAACCAGCCGCAGCCGTAACGCCGCCCTCGACGGCGCGAATCTTGATATCAATCAGGTCGGTATTCATCGTCCCTACGACTCCTTATATCAAATAAAAAAGCGGGTATCGGCTGGCACGCCATACCGGTCGCAATTAGTAGACCAGCTTAAAAGTGGCGCCCAACTCGATACCCGACTACCAAATCGTTAACAATCGAATGTGCTACACCGGGCACGCCACTGTGGGCAAGCCTCGTCGCTCGTCAAAGCCAAAGACGATATTGGCGCACTGGACCGCTTGGCCCGCAGCGCCCTTGCACAGATTGTCAATGGCGCCCGTCGCCACCAGCACACCCGCGCGCTCGTTGAGCGCGAGGCCAATCTGGGCAGCGTTGGTGCCGACGACCGAAGCCGTCTTGGGCTGCTGGCCGGCATCGAGCACGCGCACAAAGGTGCGACCGGCATAGAACTGCTTGTAATAGTCGACAACGTCCTCAAGGGTCAAGGTATCGATAGCCTGCGGCGTAAGCGGCATCGTCACCGTGGAGAGCAGGCCGCGCTTGAGCGGTGCCAGATGCGGGGTGAAGACGACACGATCGGTCAGACCAAGGATTTGCTCAATCTCGGGCGTATGACGATGCTTGCCTACGCCATAGGCCTCCAGGTTCTCGTCTGCGCTACAAAAATGGGTGCGAGCGTTACAGGACTTACCGGCACCCGTCACGCCACTGATGGCATCGACGATTACGGGACCGTTCTCTGCCACCCAGCCCGCACGCACGGCAGGAGCAGCAGCAAGGCTCGTTG
>USHS01000143.1 GCA_900554585.1 uncultured Collinsella sp. | reverse complement strand
GCTCCTCGGCAGTCGCAGCTGCCTGGGCCTTGGCCTTCATCGCCGCGACAAAGCCGGCAGGCATACCGTCGAACTCGCGCACGCCGGCAAGCGAGCGCTCGATATCCTTGGCGCACGCTTCGAACACAGTCGCCACGTGACGCTCGGCGGCCTTGGCACGGGCCTCGCGCTTGGGATTGGACTGTCCCGCGCGATTGGGCCTGCGGTTACGGTTCCTGTTGTCGACGTCTGCCATAAGTGGTCACCTTTCTCGGTCTCTGCCGCTATCGGCTTTTCCATCCATGATACCCCGCCACGCACAAAAAAGACGGCCCCGAAGGACCGCCTTTCGCATCGATTTACACGTGCGCAAGCACCGCTGCAATTTGGTACTAGTCGCGACGACCAAGGATGTTCAGGATGCGCAGGAACACGTTGATAATGTCCACGAACAGGTTGGATGCCATGAGCACGGCGTTGGGCAGCGTGGGCGGCACCGTCGTGGCCACATAGGTGTCGTAGCCAATAAAGCCAGCGAACACCACGATCACGATCAGGTCGGTGATGGACTGCGAGACGCCCATAAACATCAGCACGATCTCGACCAGAATCGTAGCAAGCAGGATGCCAAAACCAATGCCGTACACACGCTGGAAGAACTTGGGGAAGGTCACGCCCAGCGCACCAAAGACAAAGGTGATGGCGGCCGTGGCGATAAAGGCAGTGTTGATGGTGGGCAGGTCGTAATTGGCAAGGCCAAACGACGCGGTCAGGCCAAAGGTACTCGCAAAGATTACGTAGCCCACAAGGGACAGACCCACAGACTGCTTGCCCGCGGCGGCCGACATCATGACCATGCCGACGATGGTCAAAATAAACGAGCCAAAGACCAGCGGCAAGGCGGCGCCGCTCATCATCATGCGGGCAAACGCCATGGTGCTCGTAAAGTAAGCACCGGCACCCATGGCGCAAAAGCCCAAAAAGATCAGGGCAGACATGGCAAGGTTGTACGCACGCGGCGACATCTCCTTGGCACGGCTTGCGCCGGTCTCAATGGGGCCGTTCTGATAACCCTGGATATCGTTCATAATATCGTCCTTTCAAAAGCGCCGCGACAGCGCCGTAGGTGACAAGATTCCTGCCATTGTACCCGAATGCCGCGCGCTCTTACCTGCGGCGCCCGCTCTCGAGCGTACGGTCGAATGCCCACACCCACCAACGCATCAGATGGGCCTGCGAGCCATCCGGTCGCTCGCGCGCCTGTTCTTCCAGATACAGTTCGGTCGCATGCCCACCAAAACGAACCTTATACGTTGCCGTACGAATGCCGTGAACCGTTAGGCCAAAACCGGTGGACGAGACAATCTCGTCGATCGTAAAACAGCGACCGTCGACCCAGCAGACGGTAACCGGCACGACTTGTCCGCCCGCGAGGATGCGGGCCACGACGTCCACATACTGCTTGTGCACGCGTCGAGTTTTGCCATCTGTCTGTCGATATTCCATGCCCCTATTATCGAACGCATGTTTGCATGTTGTAAAGCGAACAGACTGTGGTTTTGGGATGTTGGGGCGCGCACACGTGTCCTCATGGCGTGCTAGCAAAAAGAACACCCGCGGTCAACAGGGCTAATATTCAATGTTAGTGCCAAAAAATACACTTCTCCCATCAGAACTCGGTAAAGAAACCCGCAGGAGGTGATACGATTTATCATGTTTTTGTAACGTGCCTGCAACCTTCGAGAAAGCCCATATATGGACGTAACGTTCTCAGCCTTCCTCGGCCAACTTGTGTCGAACCCAGTCCTTGCCGTCACCGTGCTCCTCGCGCTCGGCGCTATCTTCGTCAACGGATGGACCGACGCGCCCAACGCCATCGCGACTTGTGTCACCACGCGCTGCATGCCCGCCCGCGCCGCCATTCTCATGAGCGCCGCATTCAACTTTTTGGGCGTGCTCATCATGACGCATTTTAATGCCAGCGTCGCCAACACCATCTCGCATATCGTCGACTTTGGCGGAAACAGCACCATGGCGCTCGCCTGCCTCTGCGCGGCGCTGTTCTCCATCGTCGTCTACGGTGCCACGGCATCGCGTTTTGGTATCCCCACCTCGCAGAGCCACAGCCTCATCGCCGGCCTGACCGGCGCTGCTATCGCCCTCGGTGGCGCCAGCAGCGTCAACGTCCACGAGTGGATGAAGGTCATCTACGGCCTGGCGCTCTCCATCGGCCTGGGCTTTGTCATGGGCTGGGTCCTGTGCAAGCTCGTCTCGATTCTTTTCGCCGCCGCCAACAGGCGACGCGCCAACGTCTTCTTTAAATACGCTCAGATCGCAAGCGCTGCGGCCATGAGCTTTATGCACGGCGCGCAGGATGGACAGAAGTTCATCGGCGTGCTCTTTTTAGGTGTCGCCTTTGCCAGCGGGCAGACGAGCGTCGGCGACGCCGGCATCCCCATCTGGATCATGCTGCTGTGCTCGGCAACCATGGGCATCGGCACCAGCGTGGGCGGCGAGCGCATCATCAAGTCCGTCGGCCAGAGCATGGTCAAGCTCGAAAAGTACCAGGGCTTCTCCGCCGACCTCGCAGGCGCCGCAAACCTGCTACTTGCCACCCTTACCGGCATCCCCGTATCCTCCACGCACATCAAAACCTGCGCCATTATGGGTGTCGGCGCCGTCAAGCGCCTCTCGGCCATCAACTTCGGCGTGGTCAAGGACATGATGTTCACGTGGTTCTTCACCTTCCCCGCCTGTGGACTCATCAGCTTTGTCATGGCCAAGCTGTTCATGATGTTCATCTAGTCAAACCGAACGTCCATCCGGACCGCAATACCTCGCCCACCCGTCTTCGCCTCGAAAGGACCCACTCATGGCAAAGAAACCCGATTCGTTCTACTTTGACAACTACGTCGCCTGCGCCGACCTTGCTGTCCAGGCCGCAGAGTTGCTCATCAAGATTTTTGAGAACTTTGATCCCGCGCAGATCCACGACATGCTCGAGGAGATGCATGCGATTGAGCATACGGCCGACAAGAAGCACCATGAGCTCGAGGATGCCCTGCTCACTGCCTTTATCACCCCGCTTGAGCGCGAGGATCTGGACCTGATGAGTTGCGCGCTCGACACTGTGCTTGACCGCATCGAGGGCGTCGTGCAGCGCGTCTACTTCACCAACATCCAGAGCATCCACCCCGATGCCATTGTCATCGCCCACAAGGTGACCGACGCCTGCCGCGCCATGAAGGACCTTATGGTCGAGCTGCCCAACTACCGCAAGTCCAAGACCCTGCGCGAGCTCGTCATCCAGATCAACACCATCGAGTCCGAGGCCGACGAGCTCTACATCAACGCCATGCGCAACCTGCACGTCAATGGCAAGGATCCGCTTGAGGTCATCGCTTGGCGTGACGTGTACGCCTTCTTGGAGTACTGTGCCGACTGCTGCGAGAATGTGGCTGATGTCGTGGATTCGATTGTCATGAAGAACAGTTAATTGGGGGTATGTGTCCCGGCGGCGAAGGGCCGGCACCTGTTTGCTTTCTCACTCCGGCTGCGTGGCAGAGTCGTTCGAAAGTAAACAGGTGCCGGCCCTTCGCCTTACGTACCACCATTGGGAACTTTGGCTGATAGTTATAGCGCAATGGGGGTTTGGCCGAGGGGGCCTTTAGTACCCAATTGAACACTTTGGCATTCGTTGGGCGTTTGGCTGGATAGGGCTTTGGGTACCCTTTTGCTTAGTTTTGGGTTGTTTTATTAGCTTTGGAGGCTCGTATGGGGTATTTGGATTTGGCTCGGGCTCGGTATTCTTGTCGTTCTTTTGAGGATCGGGCTGTGGAGCAGGCTGTGGTGGATGCCATTGTTGAGGCTGGGCGTATTGCTCCTTCTGCTTGTAATAACCATCCAACCCGTGTGATGGTGTTGGATACGCCTGAGCTCCTGGAAAAGGCAGCTGCTTGTCAGCCTCGGTTTGCTCGTGATGGATCCATCTTTGGCGCTCCGCTCATCTTTCTTATTTGCAGCGTTACCGACGACGCTTGGGTTCGCCCCTATGACCAGATGAACTCCAGCGCTATCGACACCTCGATTGTTTGCGATCAGATGATGATGGAGGCCGAGGAGCAGGGCCTGGGAACGTGCTGGGTGTGCCATTTTAAGCCCGAGCTAGCCCGCGAGCAGTTCAACCTGCCCGAGGGCGTTTATCCCTATCACATGCTCGTCTGCGGCTATCCTGCCGACCACATCGCCGATCCCGAGCATCGCGAGGCCCGTACCATTCCCCTCTCCGACTTCCTCCTCAAGTAGGTTTTGGCGCATGCCCTAAAACCACCTTTTGCCACGCGCCCTTCGCCGAGTTCTGCCCTATCGCACGCAGAGCTCGGCGTTTTGTTTCCCAACCCGTATGCAGCCACAAAAGAGGAGCCCGCAGGTGCGAGCTCCTCTTAAGGACACGAGATTGTAGCTCTGGCGTTAATCCAGGTCGTCAGCGGCAAAGTTGTCGATCGGGGCGAAGGGGTCGGCCACGGGGACAACCGGATCAGCGACAGGCAGCGGCTCGGCGGCGGGAACGGTCACTGCAGGAGAAGCCGCAGAACCGACCGGCGTGGAGGCCATAAGGTCGGACGGGAAGGAATTCTGCGCATCGTCCATGAAGTGCTGGATGAGCTTGAGGTACTCGGCTTTGAACTCCTCACGGGAAGCCTTCAGACGGTCGATCTCCTCGAGCTCGGCCTGCTTCTCGGTCAGAGCCTGACGGATGACCTCGCGGGCCTTGGCGTCGGCTTCGTTGCGGATGCGCTCAGCGTTCTCGTTGGCATCGTTGACGATGCCCTCGGC
>USHS01000142.1 GCA_900554585.1 uncultured Collinsella sp. | reverse complement strand
AGGAAGCGCAGAGCGCCGAGGCCGGCGACATCATCGCAATCGTCGGTGTCGAGGACGCCGACGTGGGCGACGTGGTGACTGACATCGAGAACCCCGTCGAAATGGAGCCCATCGAGGTCGAGGAGCCGACGCTCTCGGTCATCTTCGAGGCGTCCTCGAGCCCGCTCGTCGGCAAGGAAGGCGATATCGTCGGCGGCCGTCAGCTCAAGGAGCGCCTGTTCAACGAGGCCGAGAACAACGTGACCATGAAGATCGAGGAACTCGAGGACAAGAGCGGCGTCGAGGTCTCGGGCCGCGGCATTCTGCACCTGTCCGTCCTGATGGAGTCCATGCGTCGCGAGGGCTTTGAGTTCCAGGTCGGCCGTCCCCGCGTTCTGTTTAAGAAGGACGAGAACGGCAATAAGATGGAGCCCGTCGAGCAGGCCGTCGTCGAGTGCCCGGACGAGTATTCGGGCAAGGTCGTTGAGGTGTTCGGCACCTCCGGCGGCATCATGACGAGCATGGATACCTCGGGAATCGTGACGCACCTCGAGTTTAAGATCCCGACCCGCGGCATCATGGGTCTTAAGAACCGCATCATGAACGTCACTCACGGCGAGGGCGTGTTCTACCACACCTTCCTGGAGTACGGCCCCTATGCCGGCGAGATCGGCAACCGCCAGAACGGCGCCATGATCTCCATGACCACCGAGAAAGCCGTTGCCTACGCTCTGGGCACGCTGCAGGAGCGCGGCCAGCTGTTTGTTGAGCCGGGCACCGAGTGCTACGAGGGCATGATCGTGGGCGAGCGCAGCAAGGCCGGCGACATGGTCGTCAACATCGCCCGTACCAAGAACCTGGGCAACCAGCGTTCCTCGACCTCCGATATCTCCGTCCAGCTGGTGCCGCCCCGCACCTTCTCGCTGGAGGAGGCGCTGGAGTACATCGCCGACGACGAGCTGGTGGAGATCACTCCCAAGAACATCCGCCTGCGCAAGCGTCTGCTCAATGCCACCGACCGCAAGAAGGCCGCCGTCCGCGCCGGTCAGGTCAACAAATAAGCGCTGAGCTTTATAGCGACTAACAAGAAAGGGCGCCGACCATCGCGGTCGGTGCCCTTTTTTGTGTACAGGGATTGAGTTGGTCTGCACCCCCACAAAGGTGCCTGTCCCCTTTGTGGGGCTGACGGCTAGGCGGTGGGGAGTCCTGGAGTGTTGGCGGCCTGCTTCGGCTTGAGGCGGGCGTTGCGCCAGATGATCTGGATGACGTAGCCGAGCGTAAAGACGAAGGCTACGCCGCTGACAAAGCTGCCCATAAGGGGAAGTGCCGTGAGTGCGCCCGCCGCGATACCGCCCACGGCGGCCATGGCGTAGCGGTTCTGGCTGTGTCCGATCATGCGTGCGATCGCGGTGCCCGTAAATGCCGCCGAGACCAGAGCGATGCCGATCGCGGCGCACATGAGAGCTCCGGCGAGCGACAGACCTGCAATCGAGATGGTGAGCAGCAGGACGGCGGGAACGGCGGCCACCGTGCCCAAAAGACCGCTCACCCACAGCGGGGTGGGGCGTTGACGAAGCATACCGGCGGCGCTGGCGGTCGCGCGCGGAAAGACGAGTTCAAGGATGATCGCGACGAAGCAGGTGGAAAGCGCTGCGGCGACGATGCCGCCGATGGTGTCGTTAATCGTAGAGGTGTTCTCGTTCTCGGTGCGGTCGATCTTGAGGGCTCCGACCTGAGCGCCCTCGGCCCGCTCGGGATCCTCGGAGATGTGGGCGTTCACCGTGCCGGTAACGTGGGCGTTTTTGGCCAGGATGAGTTTGTCGGCCCAGACCTCGACATCGCCATCGACGGTGCCGTCGATGGTTACCGTGCTGCCCGCGAGCGCTGCCGACTTGGCGGAGCCACGCAGGGCAACCGTCTCGCCCATCGCGTAAAAACAGCTGGCGGTGCTACCGGTGTTGAGCACGACGTGCTGACCGGCTACCGTCACGCTGCCATCGATTGCGGTTTTGGAGATATCGATGGTGCGCGCCGCCAGGCGAATGGCGCCGCCTACGGTGCAGTCGCGAATCGACAGGCTGTCGCCTGCCGCGATAATATCGCGGCCGATGGAGGCATCGTCCAGGTTAAGGCTTTGGCCAGCCCAGTACAGGTCGCCCTCGGCGCCAGACGGATTTGAGTCAGCTTCGGTTGCGAGTACGTTGCCCGCGGTGTCTGTGCCGGCGAACGACGCCGTGGGAAGTGCGGTCAGCGCAAGAGCAATCAGTACGAATAGGAGGGCGATGCGGGCCTGCGCTTTGTGGCGCTTGGTCGACGGTTCTAGGTTGCAAGGCATAGTGAATCCTTCGTTAGATACTCGGCATATATCTAACAGGATACCCAACGTGCGAGCGCTCTAAAAGAACCTCTCGGTTGCATTTCGAAGGGTCGTGCCGTGCTATCTACTTTTTGCGATGTAAAAAGTGCGCGATGTCTTCTTCGGTGGGGCTTTTGATGTCAAAGCGCAGCGAGAGCCAGCGCAGACCCATGGTCACGATAACGCATACGACCAGCGCGGCGACATTGCTGACCAAGCCACTCATGACGAGGCTTACATAGCTTGCCGATCCGGCGATGGCCGCGATGGCATAAAAGTTGGTGCGTTGGAAAATGCCCGGAACCACGCCCATAAAGCCGTCGCGCAGCATACCGCCGCCCACCGCGGTGAAAAAGCCCATCATGATGCAAACGACGGGTGCAAATCCGTAGACCAGTGCCTTGTCTGCGCCGGTTGCCGCATAGATGCCGACCGAGATGATGTCGAGCAGGGGGATGAGTTTGTCGGGCTTATCGACGATTGCCGGGAAGATGTAAATGATGGCCGCCGTGGCGATGGAGAGCGGCAGCGCCATTGGCTGGTTGAGGATGTAGACGTTGCCGACCTGGAGTGTCATGTCGCGCAAAAGACCGCCGCCCAGACCGCAGACTACCGCGAGTGCGACCGCGCCCACCAGGTCGAGCTTGTGTTCGCGCGCAACCAGCACACCCGAGATCGATGCAGCGACAACGGCGAACATCTCGAGCCAAAATGGGATAGCGACCATGGCATCCGAGGCATGTGAGGTAACGGTTATGGCGGCGACGACGGGCAAGATGGGGTCCTTTGAGTTACGGGATTGGACAATGCCCGTACATAGTACATGTTCGGCGACGATCGCGACCCTATTGCTCGGCAAACGGTCGGGACTGGGTGCGGTCATAGGTTTCAAGTATGTACATCAGCCTCCAAAGATGTCGAAAAATATCGTTTTTGGAGGGTGATGTACATGGTTGGGGAAGCGTGCAGCCGAGAGGGGGTCCGATAACAAAAAAGCCCCATTGCTGGGGGTTGAATGCGATGGGGGCGTGGCTGAATAGGAGGGATGTCTAAATTTTGAGCAGAGCTCAAAATTTATCCGGTCGGCTTACGCCGACCGCGCTGCGCTAAAAACGCGCCAGCGGCGCGTTTTCTTTACGCTCCGCGCCCTGGCGGGTTCGAACCCCTCCTCCTCCGCCGTATTTGCTTGTTAGGGACTCAAAACAAAAAAAGCCCCCATTCCTGGGAGCTTCCTCAATCTAAATGGCGGAGGAGGAGGGATTCGAACCCTCGTGACCTTATACAGGCCAAACGGTTTTCGAGACCGCCGCATTCAACCACTCTGCCACCCCTCCGCGTGGGGTAAAAACAAAGCAGGCACTAAGGCCTGCTTTGGAATTAACTGGCGGAGAGTCAGGGATTTGAACCCTGGAGACGCTTTTGACGCCTACACGATTTCCAATCGTGCTCCTTCGGCCACTCGGACAACTCTCCGTTAAATGCGAAAGTCAGTATACACGAGGAATCGAAAAGTGCAAACAGAAAACTTGGCATTTTTTAAAGCGCTCGCTCCGCACCCGTATCCGGCATGTGCCAGATGAGCACTAAAAAAGCATCCTGACCAGCCAGATCCCGCTCGATGATCTGTTCAAAATAGGTATTCATGAATGACGTGGCAGCGAATTTAAAAATTTTGAGGCAATCGATCGAACCGGTGGTATGCATTTCGTGACCACAACCCTGCAATCGGCGACCTGCGGTTTGACTCAGGTTGTCCTCGCCGCAGCGTATCTTGCTATCGAATTCGTCAAGCTCTTGGTCAGCATTTGGTTGGAATACGCATGAAGAGTCGTGTAAGCATGGGTATATGTGGAGGTCATGAGGTTGTAGCTGCATATTCTTGCAGCCTGGGAGGTTGAAAGATATTATTACCAAGTCTTTTCCTGCTTCAGGCGCACCTTCACGACCTGAAGCCACATTTGCCCAGAGGAGGTGACAATATGAAGGCTTATGAACTGCTGTTCTTTGTTGACCCGTCGCTCGACCCCGAGACTCGTCTCGCTGTTATGAAGCGTATCGATACCACGATCGCTGAGGGCGCTGGCAAGGTCGACTCCGTTGACGAGTGGGGCAAGCGCAAGCTCGCCTACGAGATCAACGGCCTGACCGAGGGCGACTACACCCTCATCGATTTCCACGCAGACCCCGCCAACATCGCGGAGCTCGATCGCGTGCTGCGCATCACCGACGCGGTGGTCCGCCACAAGATCGTTGTTCGCACCGACCGCGAGTAATCTCGGTCAACCAGTAGGCAGGGAGCAGCTGCTCTCAAACTTCAAGAATTGAGGATTTTGTCATGAGCATCAACAAAGTGGTTATCACGGGCAATCTTACGCGCGATCCCGAGCTTCGCGAAACCCCGAGCGGTTTCCAGGTCCTTTCGTTCGGCGTGGCTGTCAATGACCGTCGCCGCAACCCTCAGACCCAGCAGTGGGAAGATTACGCGAACTTCGTAGA
>USHS01000141.1 GCA_900554585.1 uncultured Collinsella sp. | reverse complement strand
ACACATACATAAGACCAAACAGCAGCGCGGCCAGGAAGATCATGACGTAGCCGCCGTCAAAGAACATGGTGAGGCACGAAGCGAAGAAGCACAGCTCAATGGCACCAAAGAGCAGGGCGAAGACGCAGGCGCCCAGCTTGTGTTTGAGGATGCCGGCGATGTAGCTCGTCAAAAGCGTCGTGGTCATGAGCATGGTCACGGTAATGGCGAGGCCGTAGGCGCTCTCCATGCGCTCGGAGTTTTGGAACAGCAGCACGATGAAGATACAGCCGACCCACATGATGTTGTTGACGAGCGGAATATAGAGTTGGCCCTTGGTGTCGCTGGGGTAGTGGATGCGCAGATGCGGCATGAGATTGAGACGGGTTGCCTCGGATACCAGCGAGAACGAGCCGGTGATGAGCGCCTGCGAGGCGATGATGGCCGCCACGGCCGAAAGCACGATGGCAAAGGGGCGCAGGGGCTCGGGGAGCATCATATAGAACGGGTTGACGATATCCATCGCGAGCATCTGGGGGTTGGAGTTATTGGCGAGCAGCCAAGCTCCTTGACCCAGATAGTTGAGGATAAGGGCCGCCTTAACAAACGGCCAGGATGCATAGATGTTGGCCTTGCCCACATGACCCATGTCCGAGTAGAGGGCCTCGGCGCCGGTCGTCGACAGAAAGACGAAGCCGAGCACCATAATGCCCGAGTGGTTGATGGGCGAGAACAGGAACATGATGCCGCGAATGGGGTTGAGCGCGCGCAAGATGGACAGGTTGCCGAGCATGTTGAACAGACCGGCGCCAGCCAAGAACAGGAACCACAGCGTCATGAGCGGGCCGAACAGCTTGCCGATCGACGAGGTGCCGGCGCGCTGCATGGCAAACAGGCCGCAGATAATGATGATGGTGATGATGATGACGTTGGTCTGGCCGTCACCCAAAAGCGCATGGCCCCACTCGATAGTGCGCAAGCCCTCGATGGCCGTGGTAACCGTGACGGCGGGGGTGAGGATGCCGTCGGCGAGCAGCGCCGCGCCGCCGATCATGGCGGGAAGGATCAGCCACGGCGCCACTTTGCGCACCAAGCTAAACAGGGCGAAGATGCCGCCCTCGTTGTGGTTATCGGCCTTCATGGCGATAACCACGTACTTGACCGTGGTCACGAGCGTCATGGTCCAGATGACGAGCGAAAGCGCTCCTAAGATCATGTCCTCGCTGACGGTACCGATGCCGCCGTTGTTGGCGACGATTGATTTCATGGTGTACATGGGGCTCGTGCCGATGTCGCCGTAGACGACGCCGAGCGTAACGAGCAGCATGCCAGCGGAGAGGGGAATGGCTCCATGCCCGCCTTGACCACGCTGATCTTGGGGGCTTGCCTCCAGTTTGTTATGTGCCACGTGGACTCCCTTGGACATCTGGCCTCTGCAAGGAGCAGTAGACCTTTATGCCATCTTTATACATATAAGAGCAGTTTGGCACATCGGGGTGTTTTAGACAATAATCCTCATCTGGGGATTATTCATATACGCAGGTAGTATTTCAGAGCAGGGGCTATTAAGCACGTGCTGTCTGGGCGATGCCAGCCTTGGTGTTTGCGCGTTTGCCGGCGACTTCGCAAAAGATCGCGCCGCCGATGATCAGCGCGGCGCCCATGAGGCGGATGGGCGTCACGGTCTCGCCCAAAAGGGCGACGGAGAACACGACGGCCGAAAGCGGCTCAAGGTAGCCGACGACCGCGACGGTCTGGACGGGCAGCTTGGCGACAGCACTAAAGTAGAGTAGGCAACCGATACCGGTGTTGACAATGCCGAGCATGGCGACGGCACGCCAATCAATGCTGGCGGCGACGCCGGCGGACAGGAATGAGGGGGCGCCCTGCGTGAGGAGCGTAAGGACCAGCGCGGTCAAAAAGGCGGCGCTCACCTGGAGCGCGGAGTTCTCGAGGCCCTCGATGTGCGGCGCACCCTTGCTGGCGATGACCATCAATGCATAGCAGAAGGCCGAGGCGATGCCGCAAGCGATACCCGCAATGGGCATATTGCCGCCGAGACCTTGTGCCGCAATGAGAAAAGCACCGCAGGCGACGGCGATAAAGCCGGCGATTTTGCTGCCGGTCAGCTTTTCGCCAAAGATGAGCGGGGAGAGCGCCATGACGATGATGGGGCCGCAGTAGTACAGCAGCGAGGATACGCCGACGCCGATCGTCTGATAGGCGCGGAACAGAAAAATCCAGCTGGCGCCCAGCGCGGCTCCCGAGAGGAGGAGGGCTGCGGCTTCGCGGGGGCGAGATGGCGCCTGCAGCTTATGGCGTTGGGTGATGGCGAGGATAGTAACAAGCGAGAGGGCGCCCAAAAACGTGCGTAGTAGCACAATATCGGAGCTCGGCAGCGCGATGGCAGCGGCGATGATGCCGTTGGAGCCAAACAATAGCAATGCTGCTAAGTACGTAAACAGTCCGTTGTTCATGCGCTGACTTCTCCTCTATATTCGAGCATGTTCACTATGGGTGAACTGGCAATAGAAGAAAAGCGAATATAATGCATGGATAACATGATAAAAATTCATGCAAAGGTGGAGGGGTGCCGTGGAAACGAATGTTCAAAAGATGCAGGTGCTGCTGGAGACCGTGCGCGCCGGAAGCTTTACGCGTGCTGCCGAGCGCCTGAGCTACTCGCAGTCGGGCGTGAGCCGCATGGTGGCCGATCTTGAAGCCGATTGGGGCTTTAAGGTGCTCGACCGCAGTCGCGAGGGCGTAGTGCTTTCTGCCGACGGGCGGCAAGTTATGCCGGCGGTCGAGGCGCTCTGTGAGGAATTCACTCGCCTGCAGCGACGGGTGGATGAGATGCGTGGGCTCATGCGCGGCAAAATCTGCATCGGTACGTTTTCGAGCGTGGCGACCCACGTGCTGCCGCCGGTGATTGCGCACTTTCGCGCCGATCACCCGGACGTCGATTACGAGCTGCTGATGGGTGATTACTCCGAGATTGAGCAATGGGTGGTGGAAGGTCGCTGCGACCTGGGCTTTATTCCGCGCGAACCACGCGGCGCCGGCATGGCGTCGCGGCCGTTGGTGCAAGATGAGTTGATGGCCGTGGTGCCAGCGGACTCCTCGCTTGCTACCGCGGAGGTCGTTTCCCTTGCCGATTTGGCCAACGAGCAGTTTATTCTGCTGGAACGCGGTGGCGACGACGAGATTACGCCGCTGTTTCGCCGCGCGGGCCTGGCGGTACGCTCTAAACTGTCGACCTGGGATGATTATGCGATTATGGCCATGGTCGAGGACGGTCTGGGCGTGAGCATTCTTCCGGCGCTCATCTTGCGCCGCTGCCAGTTCGATGTTGCCGTGCGCCCGCTCGAGGGACATCCTCATCGGCAGATCAACGCCATATACCGCACCGCTGACGTTTCGCTTGCGGCGGCTCGTTTCCTTGAATATCTCTAAAAGCGCGTACCTGTTGTCTACTTTGGGACAATTCTCGGGGTTCGGTACGTTTTCTTATGAAATTGAACTTTCGAATGAGGCATGGCGCTATACTGCTTGCTAAATTGAACCATGGTTCAATTCGTGTTCTATAAATTGAACTTTGCCAGCAAGGAGGTTCCTGTGGCCCAAGAGACGTTTAGCGATCGCCTGCGACAGGCTATGTCCGATCGCGACGTTCGCCAGTCGGACGTAATCCGCGCATCGGAGATGCTCGGCAAAAAACTCGGCAAGAGTCAGATGAGCCAATATGTGGGCGGCAAGACGATCCCGCGGCGCGATGTGGCAGAGCTGCTCGCCCGCATTTTGGAGGTCGATGTTACCTGGCTGCTCGCCGCTGCCGCCGATCAGGGCGAGGCGTCATCTCCCCGTAACGTTTCCAAGCCCGAACCCCATCCCTCAGCTCAAATTCCAAGGAGCACCACCATGCGTACTTTTTCTAAATCCACCAAGCTCGATAACGTCCTGTATGACGTGCGCGGTCCCGTCGTCGACGAGGCTGCCCGTATGGAGGACGAGGGTGAGCGCATCCTCAAGCTCAATATCGGCAACCCGGCGCCCTTCGGTTTCCGCACGCCCGACGAGGTTATCAAGGACATGCGCCAGCAGCTGCCCGACTGCGAAGGCTATTCCAACTCGCGCGGCCTGTTCTCTGCGCGCAAGGCGATCATGCAGTATTCGCAGATCAAGGGCCTGCCCAATGTTCAGATGGAGCATATCTACACGGGCAACGGCGTGTCCGAGCTCATTCAGCTTTCGATGAACGCTCTGCTCGACAATGGCGACGAGATTTTGATCCCCAGCCCCGACTATCCGCTCTGGACGGCGTGCGCAACCCTCGCCGGCGGTCATCCCGTGCACTATCTGTGCGACGAGCAGGCGGATTGGTATCCCGACTTGGAGGATATGGAGTCCAAGATCACGAGCGCGACCAAGGCCCTCGTCATCATCAACCCCAACAACCCCACGGGCTCGGTCTACCCGCGCGAGGTGCTCGAGGGCATCGTCGAGGTTGCGCGCAGGCACCAGCTCATGATCTTTGCCGATGAGATCTATGACCGTCTGTGCATGGACGGCTACGAGCACGTCTCCATTGCCTCGCTCGCCCCCGACCTGCCCTGCGTCACCTTTAGCGGCCTTTCCAAGTCGCATATGATCGCGGGCTATCGCATTGGCTGGATGGTGCTTTCGGGCAACCAGCGCTGCATGAGCGACTTCATTATGGGTATCAACATGCTCTCTAACATGCGCCTGTGCTCCAACGTGCCGGCCCAGTCGATCGTCCAGACGGCGCTCGGCGGCCATCAGTCGGTCAACGACTACATCCGTCCCGGCGGTCGTGTCTACGAGCAGCGCCTGTCTCTTATACACATCTCCGAGCCCACGAGACTCCTGAGCATCTCGT
>USHS01000140.1 GCA_900554585.1 uncultured Collinsella sp. | reverse complement strand
GTTTGGGGCGGCACGTTTTGTTTGGACTGCACGTTTTTGTTATGGGAGATTCATTTGAGCCTCATAGCTAAGTTCACGTTCGGGAACATAGCCGTCCGCACCGCAAGACAGCCCGGCTACTCGAAATATTGGAACTTGTTCGTTGAAAACGCGAATGTTACGACGAAGCCTTCGCCGGAGTCGGATGCTGCGGTGACGTCGATGCCCATCTTGGAGCACAGGCGCGCCACCAGGTAGAGGCCAATACCTGTTGCACGCTTGGTGGTGCGGCCGTTGTCGCCGGTAAAACCCTTCTCGAACACGCGCGGCAGGTCGGCCGCGCTCACGCCGCAGCCGTTGTCCGCGACGGTGAGCTCGATGCGTTCGCTCGCCAGGCCCTCATCCAGCAACGCGCCCGAAAACACGATCTTCGCGCCGTCCTCGCGCGCATATTTAATACTGTTCTGAATAAGCTGGCCCAGAATAAACTCGAGCCACTTCTCGTCGGTAAAGACCTCGAAGTCGAGGTTCTCGCACACCGGGGCCACGTGCGCCGCGATGAGCTCGCGCGCGTTGGCTTTAATCGCGCCCGTCACCAAGGTCTTGAGATCCCAGCGGCGAATCAGGTAGTCGCGCTCCACGACTTCCGAGCGCGCGTAGTACAGCGCCTGGTCGATATAGCGCTCCACGCGAGCCAGCTCGCGACCCAGGTCATCCACACGCGACAGGTCGTCTTCGCTGCCATCCAGGTTTTCCAAAATTAGATGGGCCGCCGCCAGGGGCAGCTTGGCCTCGTGGACCCAGCTCTCGATATAGTCGCGATAGTCATCGGTCTGACGCCGGCCTTCGGCAACCTCGTCGCAGGCGGCTTTGCCCACCCGGCGCAAGACCTCGTACTCGAGCTCGCCCTCGGCATAGGTCGGGCATTGCACCATCTCCTGCACCCATGCGGGACTCTCGAGCTCCTCTGCCGCGCGCTCCAACTGACGCAGAAAACGGCGACGGCGAGCGTACTCGATCACGATGCCGAGCATACCGAAGATAAAGGACACGCCGACCGCCACGACCACGATAGAAACGGGTGCGCCGGCGACCGTCAGCACAAAACAGCTCAGCAGCACGCCGCACGTCCACACGGCGACGGGAAGCAACGCATCTTTAAAGAATTTGCCAAACGACATAGCCGGCCCCTAGACCGAATAGCCTTGGCCGCGGTGCGTCGTCAAATACCCCTTGATGCCGATTTTTTCGAGCGTGGTGCGCAGGCGGTTGATGTTGACGGTGAGCGTATTGTCGTCCACGAAGGCGTCGGAGTCCCACAGGTCCTGCATGATGGCCGAGCGCGAGACGATCTTGCCCGCGCGGCTCAGAAGCAGCGAGAGGATACGCAGCTCGTTTTTGGTGAGCTCGGTGCTGGTGCTGGTTGCCGTATTGGTGACCACGGAGCGAGCGAGATCGAGCTCCAGCCCCTTGTGGACAAGTGTGCTGCGCTCGCCTGACGCCGCGGTGCGACGCAGCAGTGCGTTGATGCGCGCCACGAGCACGCGCGCGCTATAGGGCTTGGGAACAAAGTCATCCGCGCCGAGCGTCATGGCCATGACCTCGTCGATCTCGGTCGTGCGCGACGTGAGGACGATGATGGGAACCTCAGATTCGCGACGAACCTCATGGCAGATATGCTGGCCGTCCTTGACGGGGAGCGTGAGATCGAGCAGCACCAGGTCGGGCGCGGCGGCGAGAATATCGCGCGAGACATGCTCAAACGATTCGCAGGCCTCAATTTCAAACCCGGCGCGGGCAAGGATGTCGATAAGCTCACGACGAATGGGCTCGTCGTCCTCAACGACATAGATCAGCGCCATGTGTCCTCCCATTTCGCGTAACTTGCACCTTCCACACCATTATGCCCACGGCGTCGCGGCGATACGACCCCGTGGGCACCTAATATGACAAAAGTGTTCGGTAGCCTTGAGAGAAAATAGGGGGCCTCGGTCCTAAACCGATCGACCCCATCACTTTGACCTCGAGCCTCTACTCGAGCGTACGCATGTACGCAGAGATTGCATCCAGGCCCTTCTGCAGGTCGTCGGTGTTATCGGAGTATGCATAGCCGATGCGCATGCTCTTGGGCTCCTCGAAGCAATCGCCCGGGGTGACGAGCGCGCCGGACTTCTTAATCATGTCGATGCAGAACGTCCTGGAGTCGATGTCGTAGTCGTAATACACGAGCGCGGTGGTACCCGCCTCGGGCTTGACAAACGACAGGTGCGGCTCGCCCTCGACCCACTTCTCCAGAACAGCAAGGTTCTGACGGACGATACGACGGCTGCGCTCAAGGATCACGGAAGCGTTGCCCAGAATCAGCTCCGCCACCGTCTCGCTGAATATGCCGGCGGAAATCAGGTTGTAGTCGCGATGCGAGAGCAGCGCGCGACGAAGTTCCGGGCTCTTGGTGACCGCCCAGCCCAGACGCAGGCCGGCGAACGACCAGACCTTGGACATGGATGCGGTAACGACGGCCTTGTCGTACAGGTCGATCACGGACTCGCAGTACTCATCCGTCTGAGTAAGCAGACGGTAGACCTCGTCGCAGAGCACCCACGCGTTGTGTTTGCGCGCGACCTCGACAATCGCCTTGAGTGTATCGGTGTCGAGCAGGGCGCCCGTGGGGTTGTCCGGGTTATTGATGCAGATGAGCTTGGTATCGTCGGTCACCAGGGCATCGAGCTCGTCGACGTCGACGTGATAGCCGTTCTTGCGATCGAGCTGAAGGATATCGACCTTCGCACCGCACATCTCGGGAATCGAGTAAAGCTGCTGGTAGGTGGGCTTGACGGAGACTACATGATCGCCCGGTTCGACGAGCGTGGAAATAACCAGGGAGTTAGCACCGGTCGCGCCGTGCGTGGGTACGATATGTCCGGGCTCGACCGTCTTATAGAGACGCGCGACCCCCTCGAGGAAGCCGGGCTGCCCCTCGATGTCTCCGTAGGTGAATCGGCGCGAGCACAGGCTGTCGAGCCACGCCTTCTTGTCGGTGTTCGTAAGCTCGAACAGCTGGTCGAGCGTGAGGGAGTAGACGCACGTCTCCGCAACGTTGTGAGTGCACTTGGTCTCCCACTCGTTCATCCACTGCTCGACGGCGAAATCCTTGATCTGCATTGCCGTTTCCTTTCCTTGACTTTCTTACAGTTCCACCACGGTGCCCAGCCCCGCCTCGACGGCGCGGTCGTAGGCGATTTTCGATGCCGAAAGGTCCTGAACGGCGATACCCGACGTATCGAACACCGTCACCTGTTCGTCATCCGAACGACCCGTAGCCGTGCCGGCGATGACTTCGCCGAGCTCCGCTTTGATGTCCTCGGGCGTGATGGCACCCTCGGCAACCGGAATCTCCAGCTCACCGGACGCGACCGATTGCTCGCGGTCGTCGACGTAAACAGCGGAACGGGCGACAAGCGCCGAGGCGAGCTCCTGCTTGCCGGGCATGTCGGCACCGACGCAGGAGATATGCGTACCGGGACGCACCCATGCATCGGGGATGATGGGCTTGGTCGCCGGCGTGATCGTCACGATGATGTCGGCCTCTGCCGCGGCACCTTGGCCGTCGGCCGTCGCCTCGATGGAATAGGTGGATGCATCGCGAGCATGCTCGCAGGCGCCCAAAATATGGGCGACCTCGTCTCGCATGCGCTCGACGCGGGCCTCGGGCGCAGCATCGGAAACCGGCTCCCACACCTTGACCTCGCTCACTTTGGGACAGGCGGCGAGCACGCCCGCCACCATATAGATGCTCATATGGCCGGCACCCGCAACAAGCAGCTTGGACGCATCCGCCCGAGCCAGCCACTTGGCACCGAGCGCAGCGGCGGCACCGGTGCGAAGCCCAGTGACGGCGGAGGCATTGAGCAGCGCCAGCGGCTCGCCCGTCGCGTTGTCGCACAGCAGCGTGGTGCCAAAGATCTCGGGCAGCCCCTTTTTAGGATTCTGAGAGAACCACGCAGTGAGCTTGAGACCGAAGAGGCCGCTTCCCGCCAACTCGCCCGAGCGGATATCCATATCGGCCACACCGGGTTCGAACTGCTCATATACCATCGGCCACGCAACACCCTTGCCCGTTGCCTTCTGGCGATACGCATCCTCCACGGCAACAATTGCATCCTCGATCGTCAGCACCTTGGAAACTTCCTCGGCCGAAAGCACCACCATCTGCCCCATCATCGCTCCTTTCAGCGAAAGCTTTACGTTGCTTCACTGTACGGTTTAGCAATGATGCCGCCAAGGATCATTTCTTGTTGGAATCTACAACGATTTTCGATCTGATTTTTCCATCTATCAGCAGGTATTTGAACTATTTCTCGCATGAAAGGTATACGGATGTGCAATTATCCTATATATACCTATACTTATTGTAGTGATTTACAAGGTGATGTTGATGTTATACACCATCTCGGACTTCTCACGGGAATATGAGGGGTCGGTCCGTCTGATCGCCGGCAGCGACGGCGTCTCGCGTGCCGTCTCCGGCGTCGGGATTCTCGATTATGAACTCATGCCCGGCCTCAAGAGCAAGTACCAGCGCGTCAACTTCAGCTCAGACGAGATCGTCCTCAGCACTTTCCTCTATGCGAAGGACGACCCGCACCTCATCACTGAAGCCGTGAAATACCTCGTCGCCAAGGGGACGAGCGGTCTTATCATCAAAAACGTCCTGCACATCCCGATTCCCGACCAAGCCATCCGCTACGCCAACACGCGGCACTACCCGGTCTTTCTCACGACCGACGACTCGCTGTTCTTTGACAGCGTCATCTATGAGGTCAAACGGCATATCGAGCAGCTCGCGTCCATCGACTTCGCGCAGCGCGAGATCGATACCCTGAGGACGGATGTATCGCCCGAGTCC
>USHS01000139.1 GCA_900554585.1 uncultured Collinsella sp. | reverse complement strand
TGCTAACGGGATGCACGCGCCCGAGCGCATGACGATCTCCGTGCGGTTGAAGTGGTCGATGTTGCGCAGGTTGACCTGGTAGCTGCGGTGGCATTTAAAGAAGGTCGCGTGTTGGGCCAGCTGGTCCTCGATACTGCGAAACGGTTCGAGCGTCTCGATATCGCGCCCGTCGCGCAGGTGGAACACCACGTGCTTGTTGCGCGCCTCGGCATATTCGATGTCGGATAGGCGCAGGGCGTGGTAGCCAAAAGACGTTTTGATGACGAGCTCGTCGGTCGCCGCGGGTCGCATGCTCGAAAGCTCATCGAGCAGCTGCGCCAGGCGTTCGTAGGTTACGGGCTTGAGCAGGTAGTCGAAGGCGCGGACCTCGTAGGACTCCAGCGCAAACTCGGGCGACGAGGTCAAAAACACCAGGCGTACAGCGGTGTCGGATTGACGCAGCTCGCGCGCGGTGTCCATGCCGTTGACGAGCGGCATGATCATGTCGAGCAGGATGATATCGGCGCGCGATGCGGTATGGCGGGCCAGCAGGTCCTCGCCGCGTGTGACGAGCGCAACGTCGACCGCCGTGCCCGTCTCGGCCGACCAGCGGTCGATCATCTGGTGCAGTCTATCTAGAAAAGCGACATCGTCGTCGCAAGCGATTATTTTGAGCATATCGGGCCCCCTTAGTACCTCGATTTTGCCATACCGGACGCTTGCCGCTCACGGAGGTGCACCCCATTTGCGCCCCACGGTGCGCAACTCGCGCGGAACGGTATTGCGGTGGCGAAAGATACCCCCTGCGCTATCGAGAGCTCGACTATCCTCAGCTTGCCAGTTCGAAAATGGACCTGCCGCATGATTGAATCTTTATTCCAACTTTACACCTAGGTTTACAGCTGTCTTGTCAGCTGTAAACCTAGGTGTCATACTAAAGCCCCAAGATTCGCCAAAAGAGAGGGGCCTTGATGGCACAGAGCGCGAACATGGATGCGTCGGAGCTTGCACGCGATATCGCGGCTGGCCTAGCATCGGCAACGACGGCAACGGAGCGCGCGGCACTGGTGCCCGCAGAGCTTGTCGAGGCCATTCAGCAACTAAAAACCCAACGTGACGCGGTGATCCTGGCGCACTACTATGTGGCGCCCGAGGTCCAAGCCGTTGCCGATTACGTCGGCGACAGCTTCTACCTGGCAAAGCTCGCCAAGAGCCTGCCGCAGCAGACCATCGTGCTGTGCGGCGTGGAGTTTATGGGCGAGAGCGCCAAGCTGCTCAACCCCACCAAGACCGTGCTGCTGCCCGAGCCGGGCGCGGACTGCCCCATGGCGCACATGGTCAAGCGCGAGACGGTCGATGCGGCGCGCGCCGAGTACGGCGACGACCTTGCCGTGGTCTGCTACGTCAACTCGACGGTCGAGATCAAGAGCTGGAGCGACGTGTGCGTCACCAGCTCCAACGCCGTCAAGATCGTGTCCGAGCTGCCGCAGCAGCACGTCCTGTTCATCCCCGATCAAAACCTGGGCCGCTTCGTAGCCGAGCAGGTGCCGCAAAAGCACGTCATCCTCAACAATGGCTATTGCCCGCGCCATCACATCATCACCGTCGAACAGATCGTCGATGCGCAGGAGGCGCATCCCGACGCGCTCGTGCTGGCGCACCCCGAATGCAAGGCCGACGTCCTTGCCGAGGCCGACTACATCGGCTCCACCGCCGGCATCATCAAGTACGCCGAGGATTCGGACGCGAGTGAGTTCATCATCGTGACGGTCCGCGGCGTGCTCTACGAGCTCGAGCGCCGCTGCGAGGGCACCGGCAAAAAGTTCTATTTTCCCGCGGTGCAGCCCACCTGCGTCAACATGGACCTTATCACGCTCGAAAAGCTCGTGCACTGCCTGGAGACGGGCGAGGGCGAGGTGCAGATCGGCGTGTCGGACGAGGCCGCCGACCAGGCCAAGCTCACGCTCGACCGCATGCTCGAGTACGCAGCGCGCTAAAACAATGTGACAAAGGGACAGTCCCTTTGTCACATTCAAGGGAGAGGATTCCTGTGGAAACCAAACAATACCCCGATATGGAGTGTGACGTCGTCATTGCCGGTTGCGGCGTGGCGGGCCTGTATGCGGCCCTCAATCTGCCGACGAGCGCGCGCGTGATCATGCTCTCCAAGGGCGCTGTCGACGAGTGCGACTCGATGCTCGCGCAGGGCGGCATCTGCGTGCTGCCCGAAGGCTCGGATTACGATGCCTTCTTTGAGGACACCATGCACGCCGGCCACTACGAGAACCGCCGCGAGAGCGTCGACATCATGATCCGCTCGAGCCGCTCGGTCATCAACGACCTGCTGGCCATGGGCGTGGATTTTGAGCGCAAGGCCGACGGCAGCCTCGACTTTACCCGCGAGGGCGCGCACAGCCGCCCGCGCATCGCCTTCCATGCAGACATTACAGGCAAGGAAATCACGACCAAGCTATTCCAGGCCGTGCGCAAGCTGGATAACGTACAGATTCTTGAGCACGTGGCCATGACTGACATCCTGACCGACGAGCGCGACGGCGCCACGGTGTGTACCGGCGTCGTCGCCGTTCCCGTGGACGAGGACGACTCGGTTCGTCCCGCCGATGAGCTGACAAACGCCGCCGAGGGCGTGCGTGCCGGTAAGCCGTTTGAGATTCATGCCCGCCACACGCTGTGGGCGACGGGCGGTATCGGCGGCGTATACGACCATTCGACCAACTACCCGCAGCTCACGGGCGATGCCTGCTACATCGCTCAGGAGCACGGCATCACGATGGAGCACTTGGACTACGTGCAGATCCACCCCACGGGCCTGTTCTCGCCGCAGCCGGGCCGCACCTTCCTGATCAGCGAGAGCTGCCGCGGCGAGGGCGCGATTTTGCTCAACGCCGCCGGCGAGCGCTTTACCGACGAGCTTCAGCCGCGCGATGTGGTCGCCGCGGCCATTCGCGAGCAGATGAAGCAGGACGGTACCGAGCACGAGTGGCTGAGCTTTGCCCCCGTCGAGCGCGACGTGGTGACCGGGCACTTCGCCAACATCCGCGCACGCTGCCTGGAGGACGGCCGCGACATCCTGGACGAGCCCATTCCCGTCACACCCACGCAGCATTACTTTATGGGCGGCGTGTGGGTCGACAAGGACGGCCGCACCTCGATGTCCGAGCTCTACGCCGCGGGCGAGACAGCCTGCAACGGCGTTCACGGCAAGAACCGCCTTGCATCAAACAGCCTGCTCGAGGCACTGGTCTGGGGTCGTCGCGCCGCTTGGCGTATGCGTACCGGCGAGTCGCTTGCCGTGGAGCGGGCGGGCGAGCCCGCGCTCGATGGCCGTCATCGCGCCCTGAGCGCCGATACCCTGGCAATCGATGATTTGGCCCGTGCCGCCGGCACGCAGGCCGTGGAGGAGTAGACCATGAATCCCATTACCATGAAGCTCGTCGTCGATGATTTGATTCTGCAGGCCCTGCGCGAGGACATTACGTTTGAGGACGTGAGCACGGCGAGCGTGTGCCCCACGGCGCGTCCCGCCACGGTGGAGCTTATCGCCAAGGCCGACGGCATCATCGCCGGCTTGGATGTGTTCGCTCGCACCTTTGAGCTGCTGGATTCACAGAGCTCGGTGCTGTTTGATGTTGCCGACGGTGACGAGGTGCACGCCGGCGACCACGTGGGCCAGGTGCGCGGCGATGCGCGCGTGCTGCTTTCGGGCGAGCGTGTGGCGCTCAACTACCTGCAGCGCATGAGCGGTATCGCTACCTATACGCACCAGATGGCCGCGGCGCTCGAGGGTACCAAGACCGTGCTCGTCGACACGCGCAAGACCACGCCGGGCATGCGCGTCTTCGAGAAGGCCGCGGTCGAGATCGGCGGCGGCAGCAACCACCGTTACAACCTGTCGACGGCCGTCATGCTCAAGGACAACCACATCGACGCCGCCGGCGGCGTGACGCGTGCGATCGAGATGGCGCGCGCCCATGCATCGTTTACCACGACGGTCGAGATCGAGTGCGAGAACCTGGACATGGTGCGCGAGGCCGTGGAGGCCGGCGCCGATATCATCATGCTCGACAACATGACCCACGACGACATGGCTGCAGCGATTGAGCTTATCGCCGGCCGCGCCAAGACCGAGTGCTCGGGCAACGTGGACGCCAGCAATATCCGTGCCCTTGCCGACCTGGGCGTTGACTTTATTAGCTCGGGGGCGTTGACGCATTCTGCGCCGATTCTCGACCTCTCGCTTAAGCACCTACGTCTGCTGGACGGTAAATAATGGACGCCCGCGAGCGTCGCCGTGCCATCATGGCCGTGCTCGAGGGAGCCAAAGACCCCGTCTCCGGCAGCGCACTTGCTCGCGAGGTTGGCGTGAGCCGTCAGGTCGTGGTTCAGGATATTGCTCTGTTGCGCGCCGATGGGCACGATGTCGTGGCGACCAACCGTGGTTATGTGCTGCAGGAGGCCCCCAGCAGCCCCGCCGTGCCCACGCGCTTGGTCAAGGTTCGCCACGGCGTGGAGCAGGCAGGCGATGAACTCACGAGTATCGTCGACGCCGGAGGCGCCGTGCTCAACGTGATCGTCAATCACCGCGTGTACGGTAAGATCACGGCCGACCTGGACATCCGCAATCGTCGCGATGTTGAGCGCTACCTGCACGATATCGAGAGCGGCAAGAGTTTTCCGCTGCTGACGGTGACAAGCGGCTATCACTTCCACCGCATCGCGGCGGAAGACGAGCAGACCCTTGACGAGATCGAGGCCATGCTCAAGGAAAAGGGCTATCTGGCAGACCTGATGCCCTACGAGGACGATCTGTCGTAGCCGACGCTGCAAACGCCCCTAAGCGGCAATCTGACGTTCAATCGTCGGTCGCGTACCAAAGTACGCTTCCCTCCTCTTTCACGT
>USHS01000138.1 GCA_900554585.1 uncultured Collinsella sp. | reverse complement strand
AAGAGACAGGTCATGGGCCTCCAGCGGCGAGCACACGATGCCGTCGATACCGTTGGCCTGGGCAAGCTTTGCCAGGCGGGCGGCCTCCTCGGCCACGGGTGACTCGACGCCGATCTCGGTCAGCGAATCCTGGTTCATGCTCGTGAGCACGGTGATGGCGACGAGCTTGGCGCGATCCTCGCGCGCCTCCTCGGCACCCTCACGGCACGCAGCGAGCATAGCGCCCGAACCCAGACCGTGGACCGAAAGCAGGTCAGCACCGGCGAGCGAGGCCGAACGGGCGGCACCGCGCACCTGATGCGGAATGTCATGGAACTTGAGGTCGAGGAAGACCTTAAAGCCCAGGTCCTTGAACGTCTTGACGATCTCGGGGCCCTCAGCGTAATAGAGCGTCATACCCACCTTAAGCCAAGCGGCATGACCAGAAAGCTCGTGGGCGAGCTCGAGTGCACGCTCACGGTCGCAGTCGAGGGCGACGATAACGCGGTCGCGGGCATCGTTTTCTAGCATTCGAAAGCACCTACCAGCTCGTTGATGTCCTTCACGCCCTGGGACTCCGCCCAGGCCTCGAGCTCGTGCGCGATCTTAATCGATGCGCACGGATCGACAAAGTTGGCCATGCCGACCGACACGCAGGTGGCGCCAGCCAGGATAAACTCCGCCGCATCTTCGCCCGTCATGACGCCGCCGACACCGTTGATGGGGATATCGACGGCCTGAGCGACCTCCCAGACCATGCGAACGGCGATGTGGTGGCACAGCGGGCCCGAAAGGCCGCCCTTGGGCTTGGCCACACGGGACTTGCGAGTATGAACGTCGATGGCCATGCCCTGGATGGAGTTGATAACCGAAAGGCCGTCGGCACCCGCGGCCTCGAGAGCCTTGGCAATCTCGGCGACGTTAACCGGAGCCATCTTTACGAACAGCGGCTTATCGGTCACCTTACGGCAGGCAGCCATAACGGCAGAGGCGCCCTCGGGCGAGGAACCCATGGCGGCACCGCCGGCGGCGATATTGGGGCAGCTCACGTTGATCTCGTAACCGGCAGCCCAGGGGCACAGCTCGACATACATTTCGAGCGCGCGGACAAACTCCTCGACGGAGTGGCCGGCAACCTGGCAAATGACCTGGCAACCGTCCTTAGAAAGCTGCTCGAGCCACGGGCCGGACTCACGGGCAAAGGCAGCCACGCCGGGGTTCTGAAGGCCCACGGAGTTGATCATGCCGCCCGGGATCTCGGCCATGCGGGGCGCGGGGTTGCCGGGCCAGGGCTCGGCAGCACAACCCTTGGTGGTGATGGCGCCCAGTTGGGAGACATCAAAGAAGTTCTGGAACTGCCATCCGTAGCCAAAAGTACCGGCTGCGGTGTTGATGGGGTTCTGCATCTTAACGCCGCCGAAGTCGACGGCCATGTTCACGGTACCCACTAGAAGACCACCACCTTGGATGCATCGAACACGGGGCCGCACATGCAGGCGCCCTTCATACCGTCGACCGTCTCGACATTGCAGGTGTTGCAGGCACCAAAGCCACAGCTCATCATGCGCTCGAGCGAAACCTCGCAGTACGCACCGGCCTCGGCGTCAGCGGCGGCGACCTTCTTCATCATGACGGGGGACCGCAGCTGGCCACGTAGTCGTAGCCGCCCTCGCCGAGCAGCTCGGCGGCAGGATCGGTGCAAAAACCGTGCGTGCCAAGCGAACCGTCATCGGTACACACGTTGACCGTATCGCACAACGAGCGGAACTCGTCGATGCCCACGGCCTTGGACGCGGTGCCAAAGCCCAGGCACACATCGACGGCCACACCCTGCTCGGCAAGCATGCCGGCAAGGCACAGCACGGGCGGAACACCGATGCCGCCCGCAACGAGCAGCGACTTCCTGGTGCCCTCGGGCACAAGCCAGCCGCGGCCGCCAGGGCCCAGCAGATTAGAGGTGGAACCGGGGGCCATCTGCGACAGACGACGGGTGTCGTCGCCCACGACGGCGTACCACAGCTCGACGGTGCCGGCCTGGGCGTCGGCGCGATAGAAGCTCAGGGGCACGCGGAGCAGCGAGGACGCATCGCCGGGCACGGCAATATTCACAAACTGACCGGGCTTGAGCGCACTTGCAAGCTTGGGGGCCGAGATGACGAGCGAGAAGATGCCGTCGGCGATCTCCTGGTTCGAGACGACCTCGAAGTCGTGCATGCGTGCAGTGGAAGGTGTGGGCATAGACGCTCCAATCCCCCATGCGGTTGCATGGTCAAAACGAACAGAAAGCGCGGCACCGCAAGGGCACCGCGCACAAAAGCGATAAGGCTATGCTAGCAGATGCAGCCGTCGGCAAGCGTCTGCTTGCCGCCGACAAACACATCGGTGGCACGACCGGTGAGCGTGCGGCCGGCGAAACCGGAGTTCTCGGCGCGCGACTCGTAACCGTCCTCGCCGACCGTCCAGGTTGCGGCGGGGTCGAACACGGTCAGGTCGGCAACGGAGCCCGCCTTGACCTGAACCTGGTCGAGGCCCAGGATCTCACGCGGCTTGATGGCCATGAGCTCGACCATGCGGCCCATGCTCATCTTGCCCGTGTTGACCAGCTCGGTGAGCACGAGCGACAGCGAGGTCTCGAGGCCGATCATGCCAAAGGGCGCGAGCTCGAACTCGCGAGCCTTTTCCCACGGGGTATGGGGAGCGTGATCGGTGACGATAACGTCGACGGTGCCGTCGATGACGCCCTGACGGATGGCCTCGGCATCCTCCTCGGTACGCAGCGGCGGGTTGACCTTGAGCGAGGTGTTGTAGGTCTCGTCCAGGTCGTTCTCGGTCAGGAACATGTGGTGCGGGGTGGCCTCGCAGGTAACCTGAACGCCGGCGGCCTTGCCGGCACGCACGATCTCCAGGCCATGGGCGGTGGAGATGTGCTGGATGTGCAGCTTGGCACCGGTCAGCTTGGCGATCTCGATGTCGCGGGCGATCTGGAGCTCCTCGCCGGCAGCCGGCCAGCCCTCGAGAGCCAGACGGGTCGAGACCTTGCCCTCGTTGATCTGGCCGTGGCCGACCAGGTCCTCGTCCTGGCAGTGGCTCATAAAGACCTTGCCGAACATCTTGCCGTAGTCCATGCAGCGACGGAGCATGCCCGCACCCTGCACGCCGCGACCGTCGTCGGTGAAGGCGACGGCGCCGTGGGCGACCATATCGCCCATCTCGGACATGGCCTCGCCCTTAAGACCGCGGGTCATGGCGCCCGACGGATAGACGCGGCAGTGACCGACCTCGGCAGCGCGGGACTTGACGAACTCCACGACGGTGCCGTTATCGGTGACGGGATCGGTGTTGGGCATGGCGCACACGCCGGTAAAGCCGCCCTTGGCAGCTGCGCGGGTGCCGCTCTCGATGTCCTCTTTGACCTCGTAGCCGGGCTCGCGAAGGTGAACGTGCATATCAACCAGGCCGGGGACGAGGTACTTGCCGGAAAGGTCGCGGACCTCGGCTCCCTCGACGGCGAGATTCTCGCCGACCTCGGCGATCTTGTCGCCGTCAATCAGGACGTCAACGACACCGTCAAGCTCGACGGACGGGTCGACGACGTGGGCATTCTTAAGAAGCAAGGCCATTATCGGCACCTCCAAGCAGCAGATACAGGATAGCCATACGCACGCAGATACCGGCGTAGACCTGCTCCAGGATGACGGAGCGTTGCGGGTGGTCGGCCATATAGGAGTCGAACTCGACGCCGCGGTTGATGGGGCCCGGGTGGCAGATGATCGCATCGGGCTTCATGAGCTTCTCGCGGTCCTTGGTCAGGCCGAAGAGCTTGTGGTACTCGCGAATGGTCGGGAACGGGGCACCTTCGAGGCGCTCCTGCTGCACGCGCAGCATGTAGACGACGTCCAGCTCGGGCAGGACGGAATCGAGGTCGCTCGTCACGTGGTCGCAGCCCAGGACCTCGGGCGCCGGCGGCAGCAGCGTGCCGGGGGCGACGGCATAGGTCTCGCAGCCCATGATCTTAAGGGCGGGAATCAGCGAGCCGCAAACGCGGGAGTGGGCGATATCGCCGACGACAGCGACCTTCAGACCGTGGAAGTCACCCTTGTGCTCCCAGATGGTGTACAGGTCGAGCAGGGCTTGCGTGGGATGGTTGTGCTTGCCATCACCGGCGCAGATGACGCTTGCGGGCGAGTTCTGCGTGACGATGTAGGGAGCGCCGGCGTGCTTATCGCGCACGACGATGCAGTCGATCTTATAGGCGTTGAGGGTCTCGACGGTGTCGACGAGGCTCTCGCCCTTGACCGTGGAGGTCGAGGAGCCGCCAAAGTTAAGGCTGTCGGCCGAAAGACGCTTCTCGGCGAGCTCGAAGGAGCTGCGGGTGCGCGTCGAGGGCTCGTTGAACATGTTGACGATGGTCTTGCCCTTGAGCGTGGGGACCTTCTTGATGGCACGCTCGTTGACCTCAGAGAACGCCTTGGCGGTCTCGAGGATGAGCTTGATGTCCGTATCGTCGCTTGACAGGGTGCCGTACGATGCCGTCAGTCCCATCATAACTTCGCCTTTGTAGGCGAATTTGAGTTTGTTGATTTCGCGGTCTATGCGTTTGCGCGTCGGCAGAAAGCGCTGTTCCTTGGGCCGTTTCTGCCTGTCGGCGGCGATGGGCGACGGTGCGGGCGTCGCAAAGGCGTCTGCGGTCAGCTGATTTCCGGATGTCTGTTCCGCGGCGGGCGCTGCTGTCTGCGCCGCAGGGGCTGCGGCGGATTCGGCCGTGACCGAAGGCGTTTCAGCGGCGGCAGCGGTTTCGGACTGCTGCACTGCGGGACGGGCTTGTTCTGTCTCCGCAGCGGCGGCGAGCGTAATGAATACCGAGAAGATGGAAAATATGATTCGTTTCATGTGCTTGCCGATTTTAGAGATAGAATGCCAT
>USHS01000137.1 GCA_900554585.1 uncultured Collinsella sp. | reverse complement strand
CGATGATGCCGCCGAAGGCGCTCTTGGGATCGCAGGCGAAGGCGCGGTCGTAGGCGGCCGTGATGTCCTCGGCCACGGCGGAGCCGCAGGGGTTCTGATGCTTGAGGATCACGCAGGCAGGCTCGTCGAACTCGCGGACCAGGTTCCAAGCAGCGTCGGCATCCAGATAGTTGTTGTAGCTGAGCGGCTTGCCCTGGATCTGCTCGGAGCCCACGAGCGGGAACTGCGAGCTCGCGGTATTCTCGCAACCCTCGGCAAAGCGATAGACCGTAGCCTTCTGTTGCGGGTTCTCGCCATAACGCAGGTCGTCGACCTTCTCCAGCGAGATCTCGAGCTTGGCAGAAGTGTCCGCCACGTCGCTTGCCTGGGCGGCAAGCCAACGGGAGATAGCCGTGTCGTAGGCGGCGGTGGTCTGGTAGACCTTCACCTGCAGGCGACGACGGGTAGAAAGCGTGGTGCAGCCACCGGTCTCGTGCATCTCGGCCAGGACGGCATCATAGTCGGCCGGGTCGGAGATGACGGTAACGCTCGTGGCGTTCTTGGCGGCAGAGCGCAGCATGGAGGGGCCACCGATGTCGATGTGCTCGATGGCATCCGCAAAGGTGACCTCGGGGTTGGCAACGGTCTTCTCGAACTCGTACAGGTTGACGACGACCAGATCGATCAGCTTAATGCCGTGCTGAGCGGCCTCTTGCATGTGTTGCTCGGAATCGCGGCGGGCCAGCAGCGCGCCGTGAACCTTGGGGTGCAGGGTCTTAACGCGGCCGTCCATCATCTCGGGATAGCCCGTGAACTCCTCGATGGGGGTTACGGGAACGCCCGCGTCCTCGATGGCACGAGCCGTGCCGCCCGTAGAGATGATCTCGACGCCAAAGTCATCGACCAGCGTCCGTGCGAAATCGACGACGCCCGTCTTATCGGTAACCGAGATCAACGCGCGTGCGATCTTCACATCAGATCCCATGCAGTCCTCCTGTCTGGTACGCCGCCGTGCTCTGTGAGTCGGTGATACGTCGATCTGCAGCGCTCGCGCAGCGGCATTGAAAATACTGATTCAATGTAGCGCATCGAGCGCGACGATGCACCCCGCAACGCACGGCTGTGCAGAAAAAGCTTCGAGCGGGGGTTGCAGGAGCGCCACTGGGCACGGTGAGTTGATGGAACACAGGGACACCATAATTAGATGCCAATAGCGTGGTAGAACTGTGCTCGATATGCATCCGCAAAAGAAAGAGGCACCATGGTCTCGCGGGTTCTCTACCGACCGTTTGATACCGAAGACTTCGACGCCATCGCGCTGATTCTGCAGCAGCTTTGGCATAACAATTCGGATAACGATGAGTACAACCGCCTTGAGGCCGCGTGCGACCTCGCCTATTGCCTTTCGTCATCAACGTTTTCGCAGGTTGCCGTAATCGACGGTCAGGCGCGTGGCATTTCGCTCGCACGTGCAGGACAGAGCTCCGGCGCCACCGTCAAGGAACATTGGATGGATACCGAGCGCGCACTGCTATCGCAGATGCGCGAGCTGGAGCCTGATGCCTGCGCCGAGTATCTCTCGTTTGTGCGCGCAACCATCCGAACCAACAACCGCCTGCTCGAGAGCAGCCCGCTGCCACACGACAACGAGGTCACGCTGCTTGCCGTGGATCGCGATGTCCACGGCCTGGGCGTAGGCTCGGTTCTGCTCGATGCCGCGGTCTCGTACCTGTCCTCGCGCGGGGCGACGAGGGCGCACCTGTACACCGACTCCGACTGCTCTTGGAAGTTCTACGAGTTGCACGGCTTTAAGCGTACGGCCACGCACCGCGCCAACCGCGAAGAGCGCCGCCACGACATGCCGCGCGAAAGCTTCCTCTACGAACTCGACCTAACAGCCTAGGCCCAGCAGCCATACCTAGTCATTTAGGAACGTCCCCAGTGACTAGTCGTTGGGGACAGTCTTCGTAGGTAGCGCATAAAAAGGGATGGGCTTCCCCCGACGGCTGTCGAGAAAAGCCCATCCCATAATTTACGACCGTTAGAACGTTCCGCCGCCGCCTCCGCCGACGCCGCCGCCTCCGCCGCCCGAGAAGCCGCCGCCTCCGCCGCCGCTCGAGCTGTCGGAGCTCGATGCCAGCTCACGGATGCTCTCGTGATACACGCCGTCGAACGAATCCATCGGCGACTCGTTGCCGTAATGATGGTAGTACCACCAGTAGCAGGGGTAATTGTCGTAGAAACCGTCGGCCTCGCGCACCTCGGGAGGAACGGCCTCGGCAAGCTGACGCAGGACTTCCTTGGAAACACCCAGCGCCGCACCCATCACCAGAAGTTTATTCCACAGTACCAGATCGCCGGGGACGGCTTCCTTTAGGCGCGTGAAATCCTCAAGCCAATGCTTGAGCGCCTTGCAGCGAGCCGCCACCTCGGCACCCTCCGGCGTAAAGCGGCGGAACGTAAGGCCCACGCCAATACCCACCAGCACAATCGGCACCGAGATAACCGCGGCGATAATGTTCGCCTGCGCGCCGTCGGTAAAGAAGATGGATCCCGCGGGAATACAGGCGATCAGAATACCAAGAACCAGGCAAAACACCATTGCGACAATGCCGTCCGAGGCAACGTACTCGCTATCGGCCAGCTTGCCCTTAACGGTGTTCTGATAGTCCTCGAGCTTGTCGCCCACGGGTGTAGCGTGCTGCTTGACGTAGTGCTGCAGCTCGTCAAACGTGCGCGAGCGATCGCCGTTCTCGTCGGGCTTAGCACCGGCAAAGAAGACCTTGAGCACCATGTGGTCAATGCCCTTGGCCGACTTCCAGCCCGCATCACTCACCGTCACGCGATACGTCTGCTCTTCTTTTTCACGCCCCAACAGACCCTTCTTAGCCTTAGTCACGGTCGCCTGCTCCAGCTTAATCACACGGTCGTCGGTGAGCTTCATGAGCGTGGCGATATATGCCTGATCGGGCACCTCGTTCCAGCTCATGAGGGCCGAAAGCACGGCGGGATGGTCGGCCGAGGGCACATCGCGGAAATATTCGTCCTGGAAAAGCGGCTTGGGCTTGCGACGGCGCAGCTTGAGCGCAACGATTGTGCCGGTAAAGGCTACCGCCGCGACAACACTTAGCACGGCAAGTGCATTGGCAATCATGCGAGCGTGAGCGCGGCGGGCGTTAGCTTCGTCGGCCCATTCCTTCTCTTCGCTCAGGATCGTTGACATGCGCTCTTCGCCCGAGGCGGCAAGCTGCGGCACCCAGTCGCTGGGGAAGGCGATGCGCGCCTCGGCGAATTCGCCCTGATGCACGCAGGGAATGGTATAGGTGACCATGGGTTCGTCCACATCGAGCGACACGTCGCCCGTCAGCGGGCCGTGGCCCCATGCGCGGAAGTTATCGCCCTTGACGGCCGCCGTCCCGACAGCGGCATTTGCGAAGCGCACTTCCATCTCGACATCGTCGGAATCCGCAGACCAGCCGTCGCCCACAAACTTCCAGTAGAGCTCGGCGGTATCGGCCCAATTCATAACCGCGCCGGTCATGGTGTAGCTCACGTAATAGATCGCGCTGTCGCCGCTCTCGTGAGGGCTGAACACCTTGATTCTTACACCGCCGTCGGACTGCTCGACCGTATAGACGCCAGAGTCGCCCTTGTTCGCGCTATCGACTTTGTTAAACGCCGCACCATCTTCCTCGACGCTCAGCACATCGCCGCCCGCCGTGCCGCCCTGCTGGTTGGTGCCCGTATTGATCTCCCAAAACACGCCGTTGATGTCGTCATCGAAATCAAACTGGCGCCCCTCGACAACGGTCAGCGAGCCGTCGGCCTCAACTGTGGCACTGATATAAGTTTGGGTCATAGAATACCCGTCGGCACGTGCAACGGCGGGCAACAGCAGCAGCGCAAGCGCGACGAGCACGCAGACGGAAGTGAATCGCGCAAACAGGTAGCGCTGCCGGCTGACTTTGGCGGCGAGGGTGTTCATAGGCACATCCTTTGTCTGTAAAACCAACAGCGCCATTGTCCCACGTTTGCGGGTACGCATGACGAACATCTAGGCGACCGGAGCGCCAAACGGGATGAAAGTCACGCCCACACTTCGGCACTTGGAAAATGATCTATTGGGGACAGAGGAAAACGGATCATTGGGCTGAACCGACAGACAACAACAAATTTGTCGTTTGGGACGTTCTTTGGCCGAGTTCCGCGCCAACGATAGATACCACTTCACAGCTCCGCCACAGGTGTAGCGGCTTTGTGTGGGCGCGGCATGCGCTGATTGAGCCGTCAGTCGAGGGGCATAAAGCAATTGAGCGAAAACGGTTGCCCCTTTCCCGTTCGCTCGAGGATCATGTCCCCCTTTTCCGCGGAAACCCCGGCAGTTGCGAAGAGCTGCCGGGGTTTCTGTCGTTTGTGAGGCTAAGTCGGTGCGCAGCAATCGAGACCTTGAGCCGCAAACCAGCCGCGTGCAATGCGCAGCGCGGCCAACTTGCGGACCGCAGTGACGCCTCCCCATCGCGCCCCGCGCTATACTCGTCCGCATGGATATCAAAACACGCAACATAGCAACGCCCGCCGCGGATGCGCCAACGACGCAGCCCGCCTCCGTTCCCGCACCTGTCATGGGCCGTTTTGCCCCGTCGCCCTCGGGCCGCATGCACCTGGGCAACGTGTTCAGCTGCCTGTGCGCGTGGCTTTCGGCCCGCAGCCAAGGCGGCAGCATCGTGTTGCGCATCGAAGACCTGGACGATCGCTGCAAGCGCCCCGAGCTTGCCGCTCAGCTGATCGACGACCTGGCATGGCTAGGGCTCGAGTGGGACGAAGGCCCCTACTACCAGCACGATCGCCTCGACCTGTACGAGAGCGCCTTGCACCAGCTGCAAGACGCCAGCCTCACCTACCCCCTGTCTCTTATACACATCT
>USHS01000136.1 GCA_900554585.1 uncultured Collinsella sp. | reverse complement strand
GCTATATGCTGGGCTACAACGATTTGAGGGACCCTTCTGTCAGCGGCTTTTTCCGGTTTCTCGCAAGGGTCGGTGACAACGGGATGAAAATGCAAATCGTGAAAATAAGATTTTGAGAGGCAAAAACGAAGCGCATTCACTTTGACGTCGAAGAAGACGGCTTTTACGGCGCATATTGGGCATGCAGGGACACGCATACAACAGCGGGCACGGATTCAATTGAAACCGTGCCCGCTATCTGATACTATATTATTTTATCGAACGTCTGTTCTATTCCCACTCGGTGGTTATAGTTTTGCCGTCTCGTCACTCCAGTTGCACCCAGTTTTCGGCGGCATCTCGAAGTGAGTGCCGCTGAATGACGCGACGTCGCGTTTCATCGGCTTCGGGGACAAAAGCTGGGACAACTTCAAAAACCATTTTCAAACTCAGAGTATTGAGTTTTTATTTTTGTCCCAAGGGGCACGGAGAGCCGCCTTTGGAGGCTCGATATCGCCGAAAAACGCCCGTTTTGAAACTCAACCGCCTTTGAGCCTGCAAACCACCAGCTTCAACAGTAAGTGAGTCGACGCGGGTGGCTTACGAGCCGTTCACAAAACCGCAGGCCACAGGTCTTTGTCAACGATAAGCAAAGTGAATAGTCTCAGGTGGCTTGCCCATGAGTTGGCGTAAGCCTGTTTAGCAAAAGGCTAATCGGACACGACAGGCCGCCCGCATGGCGACGGCGTTTCCCGTGCGGGCACAAACAGCCCTGCGTGCCCTGTCGCGCGATATCCCAATGCGACGTTCAGAACCCTACCCGCCAAGCAGCCACCTCGCGAAATTCAGCACGAGCACGCCCTCCCGGGTATGGGGCTCATGCCTCGTGCGAGTGATGAGAATCTTCGGGAATGCATCCCCGATGGATAGAATCGGCGCAATCTCCCTCTCGAGCGTCGAATCGGCGCCGATATCGTCGCTCACATACACTTTCCTTCCCGGTTTCGAAACTTGGAAGGCAGTATGCGCAAGGATGCGTCGAGGTGCGATCCCAGTCGTACCATGCCAGCAGAGATGTCGAGGCACATTCGTTCATGCTGCAATGCGGGCATCGGAGATGAAAAACAGCCCGTCGGGTAGTCATGGGCGTGCGGGAGCCCGCATCAGTAACCTGCCTCCTCGGTTGTCCCTTCTTTGCATGGTCGTCTACATAAAGGAGGAACCAGCCATGCAGATCAGCATGCTTGCCCTTCTTGGGTCACGGACCGGGGAGGCGAGGGCCTCCGTCGGGACCGCCCCGAGCAACCGGCATATCCAAGGAATGACAAGGCTCGATCGCTGTGCTGGTCAGGATGCCGAAGCGGGCCGTCCGCCAATCGGAATGCGGGTCAGGATGCTGCAACGTGATTCCAGCTGCAGGATACGGCTCCTTTGCGGTTGCCGCAAAACCTGCTGGCAACATTCTTACTATCCGAATGATGTACGCATCCCTTGGGATCGTTTCGCCTGACCAGGGCCATCTTCAGCGCCTCATCGGCCAGCTCGGCAGGCGCCTCTTCCACGCGTAATAGCCCTGGCGGGTCACCTATGCAACCAAAGATACAAAAGGAATCGAATGGCCAGAGAGGATTGCCCTTTCCGATGGTCGATTCTTGACAGGCAAACTCAAGCCTCGTTAATATTACATGGTTTGCCAGACCGAATTAACAAAGGAGGGGTGTCGTGGTTGGTCTTTTCCGCACGTGGATGAGCGCCTAGAAAGCGGCGCTGTTGTGGCGTCGCGTTGTTTTTCTGCACGCCATTTCACGATTGGACATAACCATGATATTTGAAACCTCTCGGCGCAGGTCTGTTTCGCTGTGCCATTCATGGCAATTTAAGATTTGTTTCGTATGGGGCGGGGAGCTCGTGTCGACATTGACGAGCTTGATTCTCCAAATGGGTCTCATTTGGCATATCGCCCTCACGACAGAATCATCTTCCCTCCTCTCCCTGGCATCGTTAGCAGGCTTTCTGCCGATTGCTTTGTTCGGAGTCCTTGCGGGCGCCGTTGTCGACAGGCTGCCTTTGAAACGTGTTCTCATCGGCGCCGACCTCTTCGTTGCCGCGGTGGGCGCCGCCTTGGCGATTGCCTCGTTGGCCGGCAGCTTACCTGCGTGGTCAATACTCATCGCCCTGTTTCTCCGCGCAG
Organism: uncultured Collinsella sp.; assembly: GCA_900554585.1. Lineage (GTDB taxonomy): Bacteria > Actinomycetota > Coriobacteriia > Coriobacteriales > Coriobacteriaceae > Collinsella. Next base: position 2,740 of record USHS01000136.1, on the reverse strand, counting down.
CTGGCACTTCGTTCTACACGCCGGCCTCCCAATCCCTCACGCCCCATCTCGCCCCGCCAGAGCATCTCGTTCGCCTATCGGGAGTGATGCAGGCGATTCAGTCCGCCGGATACATTCTTGGCGCCGCGCTCGCGGCAGTTATTTATCCTGTGGCGGGCATTACCGCCATGATTGCCCTCGACGTGCTGGGGGCGCTTTTCGCTTCTCTAGCTGTCCTCGCCGCTCAGATAGACGCAGGAGGACTCGACGAAGCCGACCGCAGCTCGTCCTTTTCCAATAAAGTTCGAGAACTTTTCTCTGAGATTTCGGACGGCTACAAGCTGATCAGGGGATACAGGGGGCTGTCCGCCCTTCTTTGGTGCGGGTTCGTCTTCGCTTTCGCGTTCTCCCCACTCGCGGCATTGTTCCCAATAATGACCTTGGGACATTTTGGCGGTAGCACGGGGGATGCTGCTTTGGTGGAGGTCCTTTTCTCCGCAGGCATGCTGGCTGGGTCCGGCATTTTGGCGGCCACGGGAGGGTTCCGCAATAGGTCGCTCACCATGGTCGCCGCGATCGCCGGCTTCGGCGTCGTCGCAATCGCATCCGGATTGATCGGCCCGTCGCTGTTCGCCGTTTTCCTACCGGCGAGCTTTCTTATGGGCGCATGCTCCCCGTTGTACGCGGGAACCCAGACTGCCCTTATGCAGGAGCAGATACCTCCTGAGTACCTAGGCCGCGTTTTCGGCCTCTACGGAACCATCATGGCGTGGGCCATGCCCATGGGCCTCGCAGCCCCCTCCGTTTTTGCGGACCTGCTCGGAGCTCCGTTGTGGTTCGTCGGTTCTGGAGCGACTATGACACTGCTTGCGTTGGCGATGCTTCTCGCTCCAAGCGTCCGAAACGTGGGGAAAAGAGATACCGGGCGGATTCAATAGCCCAAGTATTCGAAAAAAAGAGGCGGCAGCCATCGGTTCACGCGTCAGCCTTCAAGCCCTTGCGACGACGAGGTATTGCGCCGACATCCCACATCGCGCTCCTTATTCGTCGCCAACTATCATTTTCGGATTTGCCGGCTTGCGCAAGGTCAAAACGCTCGCGCCGGCAATTGGGCAAAGGCGAAAAATCGACGTGAGCAATCTTTTTTGGCATGGCTGCGCTTCCAGTAAAAGGCTAATACACAAAAGGCGGTTCAACCTATGGAACTCATAGTCAAAGCTAAAGACATCTTTTTGGAATATGCCGGCCGCGATATCCTGGATATCGAAGAGTTGGAAATCTACTCCTACGATCGCATCGGCTTGGTGGGAGACAATGGCGCAGGCAAAACCAGCCTGCTTAAAATTCTGAGCGGCAATCTTACCATTGCGGACGCCGACGTCAGGCGCTTCGGCAGCATTGCCCTCATCGGCCAGCTCGACGAACTCGACCTTGATGCGGCTCAGGACAACGGCGAGATGCTCTCCCGTCTCAACGTCGCCGAAGTGGCGCAGGAGACGATGAGCGGCGGGGAGGAAACACGCGCCAAGATTGCCTCTGCACTCTCCCAGCATGCAAGCGCGATCTTCGCCGACGAGCCTACGAGCCACCTCGACCAAGACGGCATCCGCCTTCTCGTCGGACAACTCAAGGCATTTGATGGGGCTCTGCTCATCGTGAGCCATGACCGTCATTTTCTCGACCAGGTGGTAGACAAGATCTGGGAGCTCAAAGACGGCGGTATTTCCGAATTCTGGGGTGACTACTCCGACTATCTGCGACAGAAAGAAGAAGAGCGCAAAGCTCAGGCGACTCGATACGAAGAGGCGATGCGCGAGCGCGATCGCCTCGAAGCCGCCATCGAAAAACAGCGGAAAAAAGCACGGCAGGTCGACGCCAAGCGGAAGGGTGCGAAAAAAAGCAACGAGTATGCAGGTCGATTGGGGCATCAGAAAGCAACCGGCACCAAACAGAAGAGGATGTACCAGGCGGCTAAGGACATGGAGAAGCGCCTCGAAGCGCTCGAAGGGATTGAGGCCCCAGATAGCATTCGCGCCGTGCGGTTCCGCCAGAGCAAGGCCCTGGAACTGCATAGTAAATTTCCCATCTCGGCAGACGATTTCAGCTTGAGCTTCGGCAACTGCATGCTCTATGACCACGCGAAATTCGAGATACCGCTCGGTGCCAAAGTGGCCATCACCGGTGGCAACGGTACAGGAAAGACCAGCCTGCTGAAGGCAATCGCTCGACGCGCCGACGGTATCAACATCTCTCCCAAGGCAGAGATCGGTTACTTCGAGCAAACAGGCTACAAGTTCGACGCCCGTCAGTCTGCGATCTCGTTCATGCAGGATGGTTGCGAGTACAGCATGACCGAAATTCGAGGCATCCTCGCCTCTATGGGAATCGGACCGCGCGACCTGACAAAGGACGTTGGCGTTCTCTCGGGAGGCGAAGTCATCAAGCTGCTACTCGCGAAGATGCTGCTGGGCAGATACAACATCTTGCTCATGGACGAGCCTGGAAATTACCTGGACATCAAGAGCGCCGAAGCCCTCGAGCAGATGATGAGCGCCTATGCCGGAACGATAGTGTTCGTCTCCCACGATAAGAGGCTGGTCGAGAACGTCGCAGACATTGTCTACGAAATAAAGGACACCAAGCTAGTCAAAATCTTTCAGCGCGAATAGCCCTAAATGAGCAGGAAATAATCCCCGAACGGAGACAAGGGAGTAAAACGGCAAAGAAAAAGCCTCCGTCCCAACGCAGGGAACGGAGGCTC
>USHS01000135.1 GCA_900554585.1 uncultured Collinsella sp. | reverse complement strand
GTTGAGGATCTGGCCGACCTGCTGCTGCCCGAGGAGGAGGACGACCTGCTCGTCCGCGAGAAGGTCATCGATGTCACCCCGATGACTGAGGAGCAGGCGCTGGTGCAGACCGATCTGCTTGGTCACGACTTCTACGTGTTCGAGAACGCGACGACTGGCCTCATCAATGTGGTGTATCACCGTAAGAATGGTGGATATGGCATCATCAAGCCCCGTATCGAAACACTTGACGAGTAAAATACGTTGACTTGCATGAGTTAACGGCTGGCGGCCATCCCATGCGGATGGGCGCCTTTTTACGTAAGGACTCGCTTTGATGGACAAGGCTGCATCTACCGGCCATTCTGACCGCTGCCGCATCGTCGTCGATACCTGCTGCGACTTTAGCCCCGAGGTCGCCGCGAACCTCGATGTCGATATCTTGGGCTTCCCCTTTATCATCGATGGCGAGGAGCGCACGGACGATATCTGGTCGAGCATGAGCCCTAAGGAGTTCTACGACCGCATGCGCGCCGGTGCCCGCGTGTCCACCTCGGCTGTGTCGCTCGGTCGCTATATCGAGTTCTTTACCGAGTGCGCCAAAGAGGGCACACCCACGGTCTACCTGTGCTTTACCTCGGCGCTGTCGTCGAGCTACAACTCCGCGTGCCAGGCGGCAGATGCCGTGCGCGCCGAGTATCCCAACTTCGAGCTCTACGTGGTCGACAACGCTCTGCCCTGCGCGACCGGCGCGCTCTTGGCGCTCGAGGCCGTGCGCCAGCGTTCGGCGGGACTGACCGCCAAGCAGCTGGTCGATTGGGCAAACGAGGCAAAGACCTATGTCCACGGCTACTTTACGCTCGAGAGCTTCGACGCACTGGCTGCCGGCGGCCGCATTCCGCCCGCGGCGGCACAGCTTACGGCAAAGCTCGACGTCAAGCCCGAACTCTCCTACGACCTGGCCGGCTCGCTGTCGCTGATCGGCGTCAACCGCGGCCGCAAGAAGGCACTCAAGTCCATCCTCAAGTCGTTCCGCGAGAACTACGTGCCCGATCGCACCATGCCCATCGCCATCATGACGGCCGATGCCGAGAAGGACGGCGACTGGCTCGAAGCCGCCATTCGCAAGGAGGAGGGCTGCGCCGACGTCACGATCATTCGCAGCTCCGTGGGTCCCACCATCGGCTCGCACGTGGGCCCCGGCATGGTGGCCTGCGCGTTTTGGGGCAAGAACCGCGCCGACAAGGCGTCGCTTTCCGACCGTATCGCCCGCCGCGTGCGCGGTCAGTAGGCAAGCGCTGCGTCCGTAATCGCCCTCGACTCACAGCCCAAACGCTGGCACCGAGTATTCAACCTGGTAATAACACCCAACCCAAAAGGAAAGGTTTCATGGCAAACAAGCTCTCTGTCGCATTTATCGGCACCGGAATTATGGGTGCCCCCATCGCCGGCCACATTCTGGACGCCGGCTATCCCGTCACGGTCAACAACCGCACCAAGTCCAAAGCTGCGGCGCTTATCGAGCGCGGCGCCGTCTGGGCCGATACGCCGGCAGATGCCGCGGCGAACGCCGACGTCGTCTTTACCATGGTGGGTTATCCCTCCGAGGTCGAGGAGCTCTACCTGGCGGGCGACGGTCTGCTCGCGTGCACCAAGCCCGGCGCGGTCCTGATCGACCTCACCACGAGCTCGCCCGAGCTGGCGCGCGACATTGCCGAGGCCGCCCAGGTCTCCGGCCGCATGGCGTTTGACTGCCCCGTCACCGGCGGCGAGTCGGGAGCTATCGCCGGCACGCTCACGGCTATCGTGGGCGCTACCGAAAACGACATCGCGCCGGTCCGCGACATCCTTTCCACCTTTGCGGCAACCATCTGCTGCTTCGACGGCGCCGGCAAGGGCCAGGCTGCCAAGCTCGCCAACCAGGTGTCGCTGGGCGCCTGCATGGTCGGCATGGCCGATGCGTTGGCATTTGCCGAGCTGAGCGGCCTTGATCTGGAGAAGACCCGCCAGATGATCCTGGGCGGCACCGGCAAGTCCGGCGCTATGGAGAGCCTGGCGCCCAAGGCGCTCGACGGCGATTACAAGCCCGGCTTTATGGTCGAGCACTTCATCAAGGACCTGCGCTTGGCGCTCGCCTATGCCGACGACCGCGAGCTTGCGCTGCCCGGCGCCGACGTGGCCTTTACGCTCTACGACATGCTCGACGCCATCGGTGGCGCCAAGCTGGGCACCCAGGCCATCACGGTGCTCTACAAGGAAGAGGCCGACGCCATCGCTGCCGGTCTGGACTGGTCGCAGTACCGTCCCGAGGAGCACGGTGCTCACGAGGATGGTTGCGGTTGTGGCGAGCATGGCGACGACCACGAGTGCGGTTGTGGCCACCATCACGGCGAGGACCACGAATGCTGCGGCGGCCACGGCCATGACGACGGCCACGAGTGCTGCTGCGGTCACCATCACGAGGAGTAGCGCCCATGAGCTGGACGTTCGTGGTGCTCGCGTTGGTACTCTTTCTCTTTGCGATCTATATCGGCTTTTTGTGCGGCCAGTGGGCCTGCGAAAAGCGCGTTATCACCAAGCGCGACTACTGGATTGCTAACTTTGCGGGAGCGGCGGCAGTCGTCCTGCTGACCTGGGTGTTTTCGCTGTTCCCGTTGGTGCAGTTTGCGCCCATCGGCTGGCTCGGCGGCTTTATCGCCGGCCTTAAGATGAGCTTCGGCGAGTCGGTGGGCCCGTGGCGCAAGCACGACGAGGTCTTTAACGTCAACAAGTCCCATCGCGCCGCCGCCGACGCGGGTGACGCCGAGGAGCGCCGTCGTGCCCGCCGCAATGGCGCTGCCGACCGACAGCTTATCTCGGTCACTGACGACAGCAAGGGTGCTGGCAAGCACGCTAATAAAAAGTAAGAAGAGGTAACTATGGCAGAAAACAAAGACGAACAGCTTACCGACGAGGAGCTGGCACAGCTTCAGCTGGCAGAGGAGAATGAGAACGCCGTCGAGCGTCTGGTCCAGGAGCTCGGCTGCCCCACGCGCCGCATTCGCCAGTTTGCCGCCCGTGTGCTGCACCTGCTGGCCGAGCGCGATCCGCAGCGCGTCGTACCCTGTGTGCCCGCGCTGATTGAGGCGCTCGATCGTCCCGAGGCCCAGACTCGCTGGGAGTCTCTCGACGCCTTGACTGCACTTGCCGCTACCTGCCCCGAGCAGATGGAGGACGCCTTCGAGGGCGCCGAGACGGCACTGTTCGACGAGATTTCCTCCACGCTGCGCTATGCCGCCTTCCGCCTACTGTGCGTGTGGGGCGCCACGAGTGTCGAGCGTTCGCGCGAGGCTTGGTCCATCCTGGACGAGGCCATCCAGTGCTACCACGGTGACCTTGAGTACCGCGACATGCTCGGCTGCCTGTACGAGTTTGGTCAGGGCGAGATTGACGCCGAGGTCGCTGAGAAGCTCGCGCTGCGCCTTAAGTTCGATGCCGAGAACGGCAAGGGCAGCTATCTCAAGGCCCGTTCGAGCGAGATTTGCGAAATGCTTGTTAAACGTTTTGGCCTGGATCTCTCCAAAAAGAAGAAGCGTGCTAGCGTTAAAAAATCTGACGCCGCCGAAGACGAGGAGTAACAGATTATGGCGCACGATGTAGTCCTAATTCCCGGTGACGGTATCGGTCCCGAGATTACGCAGGCCATGCGCCGCGTGGTCGAGGCCACCGGTGTCCAGATCAATTGGAATGTCCAGGAGGCCGGTGCTGGCGTCATGGACGAGTTTGGCACGCCGCTGCCCCAGCACGTGCTCGATGCGGTCGCCGAGACCAAGGTTGCCATCAAGGGTCCCATCACCACGCCGGTCGGCACGGGTTTCCGCAGCGTCAACGTGGCCCTGCGCAAATACTTCGACCTGTATGCCTGCGTGCGCCCCTGCCTGTCGCAGCCGGGCGACGGCTCGCGCTTCCGCGACGTCGACCTGGTCATCGTGCGTGAGAATACCGAGGACCTCTACGCTGGCATCGAGTTCGACGAGGGCGCTGCCGAGGTCGAGGAGCTCTCGCAGCTTGTCGAGCGTTCGGGTCAGAAGACCTTTGCCGCCGATTCCGCTATCTCAATCAAGCCCATCTCCATCGCCAAGAGTCGCCGCATTGTGGAGTACGCCTTTGAGTACGCCCGCCGCTGCGGCCGCAAAAAGGTGACGGCCGTACACAAGGCAAACATCATGAAAGCGACCGACGGCCTGTTCCTGCGCGTTGCGCGCGAGGTGGCCGCCAACTATCCCGATATCGAGTTCAACGACAAGATCGTCGACGCCACCTGCATGGGCCTGGTCCAAAACCCCAACGATTTTGATGTCCTGGTGCTGCCCAACCTGTACGGCGACATCGTGAGCGACCTGTGCGCCGGCCTCGTGGGTGGTTTGGGCATGGCCCCCGGCTCCAACATCGGTGCCGACTGTGCCATTTTCGAGGCAACGCACGGCTCCGCGCCCGATATCGCTGGCCAGGATATCGCCAACCCCACGGCCGAGATCCTCTCTGCTGCGATGATGCTCGATCACCTGGGCGAGAACGACGCTGCCAATCGCATTCGCGCCGCCGTATCTGCCACGCTCGACGAGGGCGAGCAGGTTACCGGTGACGTGCGTCGTGCCCAGACCGGCTCCGTTGAGGGTGCTGTGGGCACGCAAGCTTTTGCCGATGCCGTTATCGCGCACCTGGCCTAAGGCATGCAGACTGCAAACGCCTAAATAGTACTTAAGTGTTTGCGTATAACCTGAGAATCAATACGCCCGGCGCTCTGTCGGGCGTATTCTATTGCGGACTATGTTTCCTAACAAGGAGTAACTGATATGGGTCTGATTCAAAAGAAGGACGAGAAGGACGAGATCGACGGCATCCAGATCATCGAGCGCGGCGAAGGCCCCGACGGTGATGAGGAGGAGAAGATCGATCTGGTCGCCGGTACGT
>USHS01000134.1 GCA_900554585.1 uncultured Collinsella sp. | reverse complement strand
GCAGAAGGTCGATCAGGTACGCATCTATAACGGCGAAAAGTATAAGCTTGCCCAAGAAGTTGCTGCTGGCGGTATTTGCGCTGTGACGGGTCTTGCGCATGTTCGCCCAGGGGACGCCCTGGGCGCGGAGCCCGCGGGCGATGCGCCCGTCATTGCGCCGGTCCTCACCTATACGGTGCTTCCGGGCGAACACGATGTCCATGCGGTGTTCAAAGCGTTGACTGAGCTGGCGGACGAAGATCCCATGCTCGGCGTAAGCTGGAATACGCATCTAGAGCAGATTCATTTGCAGTTGATGGGCGCTGTGCAACTCGAGGTCGTGCAGCGGGTGTTGGCCGATCGTTTTGGCCTTTCGGTTGCGTTTGAGTCTGGCGGCATTCTCTATAAGGAGACTATTTCGCAGCCGGTCGAGGGCGTGGGCCACTTTGAGCCGCTGCGCCACTATGCCGAGGTGCATCTGCGCCTGGAGCCGTTGGCAGCGGGTTCGGGCGTGCAGTTTGGCACCGTGACCTCGACCGACGAGCTCGATCTTAACTGGCAGCGTTTGGCGCTCACCAACGCCATGGAGCGCGACCACCTGGGCGTGCTGACTGGCTCGCCCATCACCGATGTGCGCATTACACTCACGGGCGGCCACGCGCATGCCAAGCACACCGAGGGCGGTGATTTTCGCCAGGCCACGTACCGCGCGATTCGCCAGGGGCTCATGCAAGCGAGTGAGGCCGGCGCGGCGGTGCTGTTGGAGCCGTGGTATCGCTTTGAGCTCGAGGTGCCGGGGGAGTGCGTGGGCCGGGCGCTCTCGGATGCCACGCGCATGGGTGCCGAGTACGAGCCGCCGACGATGGCGGGAGACCGGGCGAAGCTTATGGGTCGCGTGCCGGCATCCGAGGTGCAGGATTACGCGCTGGAGGTGGCTGCCTACACGAGCGGTCGCGGACATCTGTACCTGGAGTTTGCCGGCTATGCGGCTTGCCATGATGCCGAGCGCGTAATCGAGACTGCCGCTTATGAGCCCGAGGCCGATCTGCCCAACACGCCCGACTCGGTCTTTTGCTCTCACGGCGCCGGTTACACGGTCAAATGGTACGACGTGCCCGCCGCGGCGCACGTAAAGATCGATCCCGCCACCTTCCGCCCCTGGCGAGCAGCAGACGCCGAGTTTTTCGGCCACATGTGACAAAGGGACAGTTTCTTTGTCACATGTTATTGGTATAACTCGGTATAAGTTGGTATAACTATTACCAGGGTTTGCCAATCCGAGGAGACCGACATGAATCCAAATCCCTTTAAGCCCACGGCTGGCAAGCGGCCTCCGATACTCATCGGTCGCGAGTCGGTCATCGAAGATTTTGCGGAAGGGCTCGATAACGGCGCCGGAGCGCCGGGCAGGCTCATGCTCATTACGGGAAACCGCGGCTGCGGCAAGACAGTTCTCCTGCGGGAGCTGCAACGTCTGGCCAGCGAGCGCGGATGGGCGGTTGTCTCCGATTCCGCTTCGCTTGGCTTATGCGACCGCTTGGCCGACGCGCTTCGCTCGAATAAACCCGTTGTAACGTCAATGGAGTTCGGTCCGTCGTTTGGGCGGATGTCAGTCGAGGCGGCGCGAGCAAAGGGCGAGACGTTGCGAGGGCTGGTCAACGAGCGCCTCAAGAAGCTCGGTCCAGGCAAGGGCATACTGTTTGCGATTGACGAGGCTCAATCTGCGTCTATCGAGGAGCTGGCGGCTCTTGCCGTTCTCTATCAGCAGGTGCTCGGAGACCAGGATGCCACGGGCTTGTCCGATAGCGACCAGCGCGGCCTTGCGCTTGTTTTTGCCGGCTTACCCAGTATGGTTGACGATCTGCTCGAAGAGCCGAGCGTGACGTTTTTGCGGCGTGCCCAGCAGCGTACGCTGGGGGCGATATCTTTGCCCAAGGTGCGCGATTCGTATATCCAGACGGTCAAAGACGCTGGTCTTTACGTTGACGCGGAGACGGCGGACCTTGCGGCGCGCAAAAGCATGGGGCATCCCTATATGGTTCAGCTGGTGGGCTATTACATGTGGCGGTCTGCTGTCCGGCGCAACTCGCGAGTCATTGAAAGGCGCGATGTCGAGGCTGGCTACGCCGATGCCGTCTCCGAGTTCTATGAAGCGGTCGACGCTCCCTTGTATTACGGGTTGCGCAGTCCGCAGCGCCTCTTTATCGAGGCCATGGCGGCTGACGAGGGCAAACCGACTCGCATGGCGGATATCATTGAGCGTTGCGATCGCACCCAAAGCTGGGCGAGCAAATATCGCGCAAGCCTGATTCGCGAGCGCGTCATCGAGGCTGCCGGATACGGCCTCGTCCGGTTTACCGTGCCTATGCTGGGTGAGTATATCCGCGACCGCATTTTATGGCATGAGTAGGGTGATAAAGGTGACGGAACAGAAGATGAGCCCGCAGGCTATCGAGGTGCGCGGTGCGCGCGTCCATAACCTCAAAGACATCGATATCGATATTCCGCTGGGAAAGCTCGTGGGTATTGCCGGCGTGTCGGGCTCGGGCAAGAGTTCATTGGCGTTGGGCGTCCTCTATGCCGAGGGCTCGCGCCGTTACCTGGAGGCGCTCAGCACCTATACTCGTCGTCGCCTGACGCAGGCTGAGCATGCCCAGGTGGACGAGGTATTGCACGTGCCGGCGGCGCTCGCATTGCATCAGCGCCCCAGCGTGCCGGGCGTGCGTTCCACTTTTGGCACCATGACCGAGCTCAACAACAGCCTGCGTCTGCTCTTTAGCCGTTGCGCCCATCACGTGTGCCCGCACTGCGGGGCGCGCGTGGAGCCGAGCCTTAACGTGGCCGCAGGCCTATCGCTCACGTGTCCGACATGCGGCCGCGAGTTCTACGCGCCGAGCGCCGAGGATTTGGCTTTCAATAGCGGTGGTGCGTGCCCTACCTGCGGCGGCACCGGTGTCATGCGCGAGGTGGACGAGGCAAGCTTGGTGCCCGACGAGTCAAAGACTATCAACGAGGGCGCGGTGCTTCCCTGGGGCACGCTCATGTGGGATCTGATGAAGCAGGTCGCCGGCGAGATGGGCGTGCGCACCGACGTACCGTTTAACCAGCTCACGCCTCAAGAGCGCGACATCGTGTTCCACGGCCCAGCGGTTAAAAAGCATATTCTCTACGTTCCCAAAAACGGCGAGGGCGCCACGCCGCTCGACTTCACCTATTACAACGCCGTCTATACCGTCGAGAATGCGCTCGCCAAGGTCAAGGACGATAAGGGCTTAAAACGCGTTGCGCGCTTTTTGCGCGAGGGAGCATGCCGCGATTGCGGCGGCACGCGTCTCTCCGAGGCTGCGCGCCAGCCCCAGGTGCGCGGTATCAATCTGGCGCAAGCGGCGGCCATGACGCTGGGTGAGGCGATTGAGTGGGTGCGCGGGGTGCCTACGTCCTTGCCGGCCGAGATGCAGCCCATGGCAGCGGATATCTGCGATTCATTTTTGGGTGCGGCCCGCCGCCTGGTCGACCTGGGTCTCGATTATCTTTCGCTCGATCGCGCCGGTGCCACGCTCTCCACGGGTGAGCGCCAGCGCGTGCAGCTTGCCCGCGTGGTGCGCAACCGATCGACAGGCGTGCTCTATGTGCTGGACGAGCCCTCGATCGGCTTGCATCCTGCCAATGTCGATGGCTTGGTGGGCGTGATGCGCGATCTGGTGGATGACGGCAACACCGTGGTTGTTGTCGACCACGACACGCGCGTGCTGGCGGAAGCCGACTATCTGGTCGAGATGGGCCCCGTTGCCGGAGCAGGCGGCGGTAACGTGATCGCTGCCGGTACGGTAGACGAGGTCGAGCAATCGCAGGACAGCCGCATCGCACCGTTTTTGCGCGCAGATCCCAAGCGCTTGCGCCCGCAGGTGACTGACGAGGAAATGTTTGATCAGGGCCACATCCGCATGGCAACTAATGCCATCCATACCGTCAAGCCGCTCGAAGTCGATATTCCGCGCGGCCGTCTTGTCGCGGTGACGGGCGTTTCGGGTTCGGGCAAGACGACGTTGGTGCTCGAGACGCTCATTCCGGCGCTTAGAGCCCAGGCAGCTGGCGAGCGCCTGCCAAGCCATGTGCGCTGGGTCGACGCCGAGGGTATCGCACGCGCCAACCTGATTGACGCCACGCCTATCGGCGCCAACGTGCGTTCGACGGTAGCGACTTATGCCGACATCCATGATGAACTGCGCCGCGCCTTCGCCCGTACGCCCGAGGCCAAGGCAGCCGGCTACAAGGCGGGTGCCTTTAGCTACAACACTGGCGCCTTGCGCTGCCCTACGTGCGATGGCACGGGCTCGATATCGCTCGACGTGCAGTTTCTGCCCGACGTCGAGATCGTCTGCCCGGCATGTCGTGGTTCGCGTTATGCAGACGCGGCTTTGCATATCCATCGCGAGGGCAAGGACGGGAGTCTGCTTACGTTGCCGCAGCTCATGGACATGAGCGTGGACGAGGCCATCGACGCCACACTGGGACTCAAGAAAGTTCAGACGCGCTTGCAGACCTTGCACGACCTGGGATTGGGTTATCTCACGCTTGGTGAGCCCACGCCGGCGCTTTCGGGCGGCGAGGCGCAGCGCCTTAAACTTGCGAGCGAGATGGGCCGCGTGCAGGACGATGCCGTATTCGTATTTGACGAGCCCACGATTGGACTACATCCGCTCGATGTTCAGGTGCTGTTGAACGTGTTTGACGGCCTTGTTGCCAAGGGCGCCACGGTTGTCGTGATCGAACACGATCTTGACCTTATCCGTAACGCCGATTACGTGATCGACATGGGCCCGGGCGGTGGCGACGCCGGCGGGCAAATCGTCTGCGCCGGCACGCCGGGCGACATCGCGGCCTGCTCCAAGAGCATTACCGGCCGCTATCTATAGGCGATGCGACAAAGGGGCACCCCTTTGTCTGTCTCTTATACACAT
>USHS01000133.1 GCA_900554585.1 uncultured Collinsella sp. | reverse complement strand
GTCCAGGGTTCGACCCCCTGACGGCCCACCACACGATATCTCCTCTAAAGTCCGCCATAACGGACTTTAGCTTTGGGTCGTTAGCTCAGTTGGTAGAGCAGGGGACTCTTAATCCCAAGGTCCAGGGTTCGAACCCCTGACGGCCCACCAAAGTATGTTAAGACGGTCAGCGATAGTTGGCCGTCTTTTTTTGTTGACCTCGCATGGGGTCGAACCCGTCGGGGCGCGAAGCTGAGGAAATGCGTAAGCATTTACCAGCGCAGCGCGCAAGGCGCCGTGGCGCCGCAGCGGCGCGTCTGCACGGCAAAGTATGCCTGGGCGAGTGCGATCTCTGGCTTGTTTGAATCTCCGTTCTGGGCGATTAAATAGCATGCGTAGCGCGTCAGTTTGAAATCTTTAACCGCGCGGGCGGCGACACCGGCAGTTACCATTTTCGTGGTGTCACGAAAATGGGAATCAACTGGGGTTTTGTTTGATTCGCACGAGACTTTTGCCCTCTTAACAACTTCGGCGAAGTTCTCCCATCGAGTGTATCCCATAGGTTCCATTAAATCGCGTGCGAGCCAATACTCAACTCCGTCTTCCACATTGGCGTAGCTATCAAGTTCGACACGCCACTTCTCGATATCTCTACTATCCATATCTCCTCCTCGCTGGCCTATTGTCTATGCGGGCTTTGCCCGCTCTGTATTCAGAATAAGGATACGCTGTCGTGCGGACACGAATGGGCCCCGTGTCACTTCGAGCTCACGGGACCCTTGGATATCGATTAGTTGTGTTCTGCGTTAGATAGGCGTCCAGTTTAATTCGCTCGATAATGGGATCCGAGACTTTCGGTTCGTTTGCGCATGGCTTTGACCATCTTCGCAGCCAGCTGAATCTGCGACTGTAGGCGGGCGAGGGCAGCGATTTCGCTGTCATTGGCGTGCGGCTTATGCAGCGACGTCGCCTTGTCTTGTAGGCTTTCAAGCTCTTGAAGCGCCTCGGATAGGCCTGGTTCGGTCCTGTTGATCATGCAGTAGGTGCTCATTGTGTGTTTGAGGTAGCGGGTTAGGAGCTCGGCGACTGCTGTAGCGATGCCATACTCGGGGAGGGCGACATCCACCGGTGCGTCAGCCTCGGGAGCGTCCAGTGCTGCTCGAGCCGCTGATGCGCCCGCAATGTGCCCGAATACGATGCCATTGGCGCTCGACAGCCCTCCGATGCGGTCGGCGCCGTGCATGCCGCCTGTTGCCTCGCCACAGGCGTAGAGGCCCTCAACGCCCGTGTACGCGGTCCTGTCGATCTTGATGCCGCCGTTGGCCGCGTGGGCATACATCGCCACACGCATCTCGTCGCTCGGAGCGATACCATGCTCTTCTTGTAGCCAAGTGGCAAATGTCTGCACGAACTCGGGGACATTCTCTCGCGGGAAGTCGTAGTGGAGCGCTAGGCCTTCGGCACCTGCTTGATCGATGGCAAGATCGATGGCGCGAGAAGCCAAGCGCGAAGTGAAGGGGCCATATCCTGAGCGTTGCTCAAGCAGATCGTCTAACTTTTCGTTGGCAATGTCGACCGGTTGGTCGAACGTGACGTAGCGCCAGGTCTTTTCGTTAAAGACCAGGTTGCGCTTAGGTTCAATGAAACCGGGCATCATCTGCATGAACTCTATATTAGTAAGCGATGCACCATGCGCCAGTGCGATGGCCTGTGATGAGCTGAGTACATCGGCCGAAGTGAGGCTGCGCTCGAACAGGCCGCCCGTGCCGCCCGCAGCGATGATAGTGGCCTTTGTTGTAAAGGTCACGATGCGCTCGTCTGTTTGGTTGTAGAGCACGGCGCCGGTAATCTTTCCGGTCGTGTCCTCAACAAGATCGATGAGCTCGTGGCGGGGGAGCAGACGAATGCCAAGAGATTTGATCTGGGCCGCACACGCGTCTTCAAGATGCTTGCGGGTCAGACCGCGCCACATGCGTGTCTTATGGTCAAAGCAGGGGATAAATTGCTTTTGCTGGGCGCTCTCGGCGCTTTGCGGGCGCTGGAGTTCTACGCCCAGATCCTGTTCGAGCCAGTCAATCGCTTGGGGAATGCCGTGGACGAACGTCTGGACGAGTTCGGAGTCGGCAACGCCGCCGCCCACGGCCTGGATGGTGTCGATAAGGTCCTGTTCGTCGTCTTCGTCGACGGGCCCAATAAGCCCGAGGCCCCAGGTTCCGGGGAAGAAGCTCGATCCACTCATGGTCTTGCCGGCGCTTGCGATGGTAACGGTTGCGCCTGCACGAGCTGCTTCTATGGCGGCGCAAAGGCCCGCAATGCCCGATCCAATTACCAGTACATCAGTCGATTCCATCGGATTCCTTTCTCGTCCGGCGCATTGTCGCACGGGTGATCGGCAAAGGTATCGCAAAGATTGAATAAATCGGTAAAGGGCAAATATGGCGTGTGGACGTTAGGGTCGCTTGGCGGCTCCTTCCCATCACGCCTTACGTTCCATCAGAACTGATATATCGGCTCTTGAACGCTTTGCGGCGACAAAAAAGAGCCGCTACCCGTGCGGGTAGCGGCTCTAAAGCTCAACTATATGAGCATCGCGCGGGCGCGATTAGGCCTTGAGGGCCTCCTCGACGGCGACAGCGCAGGCGACGGTGGCACCGACCATGGGGTTGTTGCCCATGCCGATGAGACCCATCATGTCGACGTGCGCAGGCACGGAGGAAGAACCGGCGAACTGGGCGTCGGAGTGCATACGGCCCATGGTGTCGGTCATGCCGTAAGAGGCAGGGCCGGCGCCCATGTTGTCCGGGTGCAGGGTACGGCCAGTGCCGCCACCAGAAGCGACGGAGAAGTACTTCTTGCCAGCCTCGAGGCGCTCCTTCTTGTAGGTGCCGGCGACGGGGTGCTGGAAGCGGGTCGGGTTGGTGGAGTTGCCGGTGATCGAGATGTCGACGTTCTCGTGCCACATGATGGCCACGCCCTCGCGGACGTCGTCGGCGCCGTAGCAGTTGACCTTGGCGCGCGGGCCGTCGGAGTAGGGGATCGTCTCGACGATCTTGAGCTCGCTCGTGTAGTAGTCGAACTGCGTCTTCACGTAGGTGAAGCCGTTGATGCGGGCGATGATCTGAGCGGCGTCCTTGCCGAGACCGTTGAGGATAACGCGCAGCGGCTTCTTACGAGCCTTGTTGGCGTTCAGAGCCAGGCCGATAGCGCCCTCAGCGGCAGCGAAGGACTCATGGCCAGCCAGGAAGGCGAAGCACTCGGTGTCGTCGGAGAGCAGCATGGCGCCCAGGTTACCGTGGCCCAGACCGACCTTGCGGTCCTCGGCGACGGAGCCGGGAACGGTGAAGGCCTGGATGCCCTCGCCGATGATGGCGGCAGCCTCAGAAGCAGTCTTGGCGCCACGCTTGACAGCGAGAGCGCAGCCGAGGGTGTAGGCCCACTCGGCGTTCTGGAAGGCGATGGACTGGGTGTTGTTGACGATCTCACGCGGGTTGAAGCCCTTGTCGGTGCAGATCTGCAGAGCTTCCTCGAGGGAGGCGATGCCGTTGTCGGCGAGGCACTTGTTGATCTTGTCAGCGCGGCGCTCGTAACCTTCGAACGTAACAGTCATAGTTATTTCCCTCCCTTTCTACTCGTGAACCGGGAACACGCTGGCGACGGAGTGAGTCTCCTCGTCGGTGCGCGGGTCGATGTACTTGGCAGCGTTCTCCCACTGACCATAGTGGCCCATAGCGCCAGCGATGGCCTCCTCGGGGGTCTTGCCGGCCTTGACGGCGTCGGTGAACTTACCGAGGTTCAGGAACTCGAACGCGATGATCTCGTTCTTGTCGTTGAGAGCCATGCGGGTGACGTAGCCCTGAGCGAGCTCGAGGTAACGAGCGCCCTTGGCCTTGGTGCCGAACATGGTGCCGACCTGAGAGCGAAGGCCCTTGCCGAGGTCGTCGAGGGAGGCGCCCACGGGCAGGCCGCCCTCGGAGAACGCGGTCTGGCTGCGGCCGTAAACGATCTGCAGGAAGATCTCGCGCATAGCAACGTTGATGGCGTCGCAGACGAGGTCGGTGTTCAGGGCCTCGAGGATGGTCTTACCGGGAAGGATCTCGGAAGCCATAGCGGCAGAGTGGGTCATGCCCGAGCAGCCGATGGTCTCAACGAGGGCCTCCTCGATGATGCCGTCCTTGACGTTCAGCGTGAGCTTGCAGGCGCCCTGCTGAGGTGCGCACCAACCCACACCGTGCGTAAGACCGGAGATGTCGGAAATCTCCTTAGCCTGGACCCACTTGCCCTCCTCGGGGATGGGTGCGGGGCCGTGGTATGCACCCTTGGCAACGGGGCACATGTTCTCCACTTCCTGTGAGTACTGCATGCCTCTCCTCTCTATCGTGTTGGCGTCCCGTCTGGGGGTCGTGGCTGGCGATTGCCGGGCGACCCTTCGAAAGGGACATGACATGCAGCCCCTATAATACCGCGAAATGCACGGAATATTCGGCGAACGGCTCAGTTTTCGTAGCGAGAAGCGCGGAACTTTCAATTGAAACGATTTAACTAGATTGTTTGCTGTTGTGCGGTCCGTTGAAGGGGGATCGGTTCTGGTCAAACTTTTGGCAAGGCTGCGTTACCTGACCTGTGGCTATATTGCCGTTCGCCGTCGGTTTGCCGCCTTTTACCGTCGACGGGTGCCATTTTGCGTGAATGTTTTGATGGCACGTTTCAATCGTGATGTATTGGATGGTAAGCAGATCCCGGCGAAGGGAGCGCCATGCAGCGCGTTTGGAGAACGGTTACCGGCTTTTACCATGTCTGTGCCCGCGGTACGGGCAAGCAGCTCATCTTTGAGGGCGATGAAGACCGGTGGGAGTTTTTGGAGCTGATGCGCGAGTGCTGCCGCGAGGCGGGCGTGACGCTGACCGGCGCGGGCGCAACGTTCCCCTACGGTGTCGACCCCGCGGACAGCAATATCCGCATCGCGCCGTCGCTG
>USHS01000132.1 GCA_900554585.1 uncultured Collinsella sp. | reverse complement strand
CTGCGGCAGGCGCGCTGCTGCCGCCGAAAGCGAGCGGGCGCCAAGTGCCAGACCCGGCGCGATGACGCCGCCGACAAAGGTTCCGCGCGTATCGATGACCTCGATATTGGTCGTCGTGCCCAGGTCGATCACGATGCACGGAGAGCCGTAGACGGCACGGGCCGCCACGGCGTCCGCGATGCGGTCGGGACCGATCTCTGCCGGATCGTCGTAGTGCACGGGCATACCGGTCTTGAGGCCCGGCCCCACGGTGAGCACGCGCCCCGTGCAGGTGCGGGAAAGCGCCGCCTTCCACGGGCGCTCGAGCGCCGGCACCACGCAACTCAGCACTGCGGCTGCGGGAACGAGCGCACCCGGCATGCCCGCATCGGCTGACAGCGCGCCCATGACCTGCGCGAGCCTCATGCGCGCCTCGTCGGCCGTGATGCTCGACGGCGTCGTGATCTCGCACGTCGCAAGCGGGCATTCCTGCGCCGCGGCCGAATCCTCGGCAAACAGGCCAAAGCGAATGAACGTGTTGCCCACGTCGACCGTCAATATGTATGCGCAGCCATTAAGCATCGTCGGCGCTCCTTTCGTCTGCCCAGCAGTATATCGCCTACCTAAACCAGCTAAAAAGCCCCGTCCCAAATTGACTACCTTGCGGCTATACTGATGCGCGGTCGTACGTTAGCTCACGCGTCGACCCTTGGTAACCCGACTTCCCGCGCCGTATCCGTAGCGGCGCTTGCGGGGGAAGCGGATATACGCAAAGGAGTTCTATATGAGCAATCCCTCGAACCGCACCTCGATGCGCGGTCAACTCACGCTGCGCGGCGTCGTCATCGGCGTCCTTGGCTGCGTGATTATCACGGCAAGCTCGGCCTATACTGCCCTCAAGATGGGCGCCCTCCCCTGGCCGATCATTTTCGCTGCCGTCATTTCGCTGTTCTTCCTGAAGCTCATGGGCAACGCCAGCCTCAACGAGGCCAACGTCACCCACACCATCATGTCCGCAGGCGCCATGGTCGCCGGCGGTCTGGCGTTTACCATCCCGGGCGCCTGGATGCTGGGCTATGCCGACCAGATCAGTTGGCTCGACATGTTTATCGTGGCACTCGCCGGCACTATCCTGGGCCTACTGGCCACGGCACTCATCCACCGTCACTTTATCGTGGACGCCGCGCTGGAGTTCCCCACCGGCAACGCCGCAGCTCAGACTCTACGCGCGACCGAGGCCGGCGGCAAGACCGGCAAGCAGCTCTTTGGCTCCATGGCCATCGCAGGCATCTACAGCGTGCTGCGCGACGCCCTGGGCGTGGTGCCCAGCATGCTGTGCACGCTCAACATCCCCGGCGTGACCTTTGCCATCTACAACTCGCCCATGTTGCTGTCCATCGGCTTTTTGGTGGGCTTCGCCCCCGTCGCGTTCTGGTTTGCCGGCGCGCTGCTGGGCAATTTTGGCATCATCGTCGGCGGCACCGCTGCCGGCCTGTTCGATGTTGTGACCGCGCAGGGTATCGTCAAGTCCCTCGGTATGGGCCTTATGATGGGCTTTGGCGTCGCCGTCGTCCTTAAGGACATCCTGCCGCAGGTCGCCGGTATCGTCCGCGGCCTCGCCGCCGACAGCTCCACCGACACCGACGAGCAATCGCTCATCTCGGGCTCGCTTAAGCTCGACGCCGGCATCATCGGCCTGGGCACCGCCGCCATCGCCGTGATCGTTGCCATCGCGCTCGACCTCGGTCCCGTCCCGGCCGTCATCGTCACGCTGTTCACCTTTGTCACCACCATCATGAGTGCGCAGAGCTGCGGCCAGACGGGTATCGACCCTATGGAGATCTTTGGCCTCATCGTCATGCTCATCGTGGCAGCCTTCGCGCAGCTCGCACAGGTCAAGCTGTTCTTTATCGCCGGCATCGTGGCCGTGGCGTGCGGCCTTGCGGGCGACGTCATGAACGACTTTAAGGCCGGAGCCGTACTGGGTACCAACCCGCGTGCACAGTGGGTCGGCCAGGCCATCGGCGGCATCGTGGGCGCCCTGGTCGCTGCCGCCGTCATGGTCGCGCTCGTCACCGCCTATGGTCCGGACGCCTTCGGCCCCGACAAGAGCTTTGTGGCCGCGCAGGCAAGCGTGGTCGCCACCATGGTCTCGGGCATCCCGAGCGTGCCGTGGTTTGCGGGCGGCTTTATCGCCGGCATCGTCATGTACTGGCTCGGCATTCCGGCCATGATGATCGGTCTGGGCGTGTACCTGCCGTTCTACATGTCGCTCACGGCCTTCTTGGGCTCCTGCGTCAAGCTCGCCTACGACAAGTGGGCCGCACACCGCGACGCCGAGGCAGGCCTTTCGGACGAGGAGAAGGCTGCCAAGGATGCCGCCTTCCAGGAGCAGGGCCTGGTTGTCGCCAGCGGCCTGCTGGGCGGCGAGTCCATCGTCGGCGTAATCCTGGCGTTCATCTCCGTGGGATTGAGTCTGCTGGGCTAAACCCAACAACAACGTACCCGTGCAGAGCGCGGGGTCGGAGACCATCCGGCCCCGCGCTTTTCTGTATCTGCCGAAGCCCTCGGCTTCAGCCTCGTTTGACGCGCCCCCTTTACCTACTCGTCTAAGTTTCACGTCAAGATGACCACCCCGCCTGCCGCGGTGTAGAGTAGAGGCAGCGGGCGCGATGCATAGCCCGCGGCGAAGCGAGGTGAACATGAAACTCGATAACCAGCAGCTCAAGCGACTGCGCGAGCGCCATCACCGGCGCCACGGCATCCGCCCTGCCTATAGCGAGGTCATGGAGAACGCCGGCCGCTTCCTGAGGCGCGCATTCAACATTCGCGAGGGTCGCGCCCCCTATCACGTAATTCGTAAGCGCTTTGTAAACGGGGCGCGCCTGACCGGCTCGCACCTGTGCATCCTCATTATCGCCATGCTGATCGCGAGTGTCGGCCTCGATATCGATTCGGACATCGCCATTGTGGGCGCCATGCTCATCTGCCCGCTCATGGGCTCGGTCCTTGCCATGGCATACGGCATCGCCACGCTCGACCGCGAGATTACCGTCGAGGCCGTTGCGGGCTTGGCTCTACAGATGGTCCTTTGCCTGATCACGTCCACGCTGTATTTTAAGCTCTCGCCCCTTGGCACCACCACGGCCGCCATCATCGATAACTCGACACCCACCGTATGGGACCTTGCCGTCGCGCTCGCGGGCGGCTTTGCGGGCGGGCTGGGTAACTCGCGCGACCAGGAGCCTTCGACGCTCATTGCCGGCGTAGCCGTGGCGACCGCACTCATGCCGCCCCTGTGCGCGGCGGGTTACGGCATTGCCATCGCGAGCGGGTCGCTGTTCCTCTCGGCCCTCTACGAGTTTGGCATCAATGTCGTCTTTATCGCACTGGCTGCCGAAGCCGTATTGCTTCTTTTACGTGTACCGCTCAAGCGCGACCTCAACGGCGACGGCATTGTGACCGCTGAGGAAAATGCCGAGGTCGATGAGCTGTCGCACAAGGTGCGCCGCCGCATCATCGTGGGTACGGTGATCTTTGCCATCCCCTGCATCGTTATGACCGCGGGGTCCATTGGCTCGGCGCAGGCCGGCGTGCAGGACGGCTACGGCGTCACCGAAACTACGCGCGAACTTGCCGCGGTGCTGCCGGGCTTTAAGGATTACACCGTCGCCGTCGAGACTTCGGCTACCGAAGGCGACAAGGAGGGCCTTGTCGAGCGCGAGGTTGTCGCTCACGTGACGACAAGCGAGGCACTCGGGGCGCACGACCGCCGCGTTGCCCGCAAGCTCATCGACCTCAACGTGCCCGAACTCGATCGCGTGGAGTTTGACGTGAAGTGATGCGGGACGCGAGGTGGGCCCGGCACGAGAGCGCAGCCGCGGGGCGCAGGCACAGCCAAGCGCAGCGCTACAGCTCGTACTTGTACACGCGGTAGATGTACTTCTCGGCTTCCATCTCGTAGGTAGCGATGGGCAGTCCATAGCGATCGTACTCGGTAAAGGTCTTGGCCTGACCAGACGCCACGAGCATGCTGTTCGAATTGCCGACACGTTGCGCGCTGCTTACGTAACCTGAGAACGGCACTGCGATCTGGTCCACAAGCTCGTAGGTGCGCGCGGTCTCGTCCACCGTAAAGATGCGTCCAAACGAATGTGTTCCCTTACTGTAGTCGGTCACCACCGCGGCGCCCAGCTTGCCCCAGTCGAACTTGGGATAGCTCTCTGCTGCACCAAAGTTGTTGTCGTACAACAGTACCTGATAGCGACCGGTCGCGGTCGTCTCGTCGTTTGGCAGATAGGTCACACTGTGCTGACCTGCGTTGAGCGAAAAATCGCCTTGGGCCTGCAGCAGCTTGTCCTCAAAGCCCGAACCGGCCCAAAACTCGGGCGAACCCATAAGCCAATCGACCGTAGGCGTGCCGTAAATATCCATGAGCTTAATGACCGTTGAGGTCTCGCGCGAGCTGAGCAGAACGGTACCGCCGCCGAGCCACTGGATCGTGTTGATATGAATCCAATCCAGGTCGCCGTCCGAGGCCACCTTCGCGCTCGCTTTGAGATCGGGGAAGATTTCGCCCAGATCCACGACGAGAGAGACGTCACCAGTGGTCACGTCAATCTTAATGATGAGGTCCTCGACATTAACGCGATCGTCCTTGTCTTTTTTGGCAGCCGCGCGATCGACGTCCAGATCGGCTTCGGAGCCGGCATGGCTCGCCAGCAGCAGCAGATTGCCGTCGTCATCGAAGGCGTAGTCGTGGTGCAGCTCGTAGTCGCCCGTGCTCCAGACGTTTACCACCTGGCCGATGGCGTTAATCTGGGCCATCTTGGTCGTCGAGACGCTCATGATCATGCTGCCGTCGCCCGGAAACAGCAGGCGATGGCTGCGATAGCCGATGATTGGCACCTCGCCACGGATCTGTCCCGCGTTGTCGTATAGGTACATAAAGTCGAGCTTGGATGAGTCGTTGCCCAGGATGGCAA
>USHS01000131.1 GCA_900554585.1 uncultured Collinsella sp. | reverse complement strand
GTCGTGTGCTGCATTCCCGTTGCCGACGAGCTCGACCTCAAGGCCGCCGCGCGCGCCGCAGGCGAAAAGTCGCTGACCATGATGCATGTCAAAGATTTGCTTGCCGCGACGGGGTATGTCCGCGGCGGTTGCAGTCCGGTCGGTATGAAAAAACGCTTCCGGACGCTGATCGATGAGACATGCGTCCTTTGGGATACCATTTTTATCTCGGGTGGCAAGCGCGGCTATCAGCTTGAGCTTGCTCCCGATGACTTAGTTGCATTTTGCGGGGCGACGGTTGCCCCGATCGCGAGAGAGGACTGAGCGATGCCGCAGGAAGAATCAAAGCGCGGAGCTCACTTTGCAAAAGGGTCGGCTCCTCAGACGCCCGCGCCCGAGGCCGCTTCGTTCGATAACGAGATTCGAAACGCCTGGTCCGCTGCCGCTGACCCGGGCGAGACGGCCGTGTACTTGCGTGCCGCCGGTGCCGGCACGGCACTTCCCCGTACGGTTCTTTCTTCGGCTCGTCCCGATGAGACGGCTGTCTTTTTGGCCGCCGCTCAATCGAGCGCCAGCGTGATGCCGATCGCCTCCGAGGCTCCTCGTGCGCCGCGTCCCGATGAGACGGCGGTGTTTTTGATGGCAGCCCAGGGAAAGAGCACACCGCAGAGCGCTCCTGCCGCTCGTTCCGCCAAGCCCACGGCTCATGATGATGGCGAACCGCTTCTTTCGGATGACGAATGGTCGCCGCTTGGTTCGACCGATCCCGTCGAGGGCGTGGCCATCGACGGTGATGACGACTGGGACCCTCTGTCGTTTTCTGCCCGAACCGTCGCCGCCAATGAAGTTGACACGGTGTTTGGCGACCATGCCATATTCGATGATGATGCCGTATCCGGTAACAACATGCCGAACAGCGATGACGCCGCACCTGCTGATGGCGCCGTTTTGGTTGACGATCCCTTTGCGATGACCGGCTCCTTTGCCGTCGTGGACGATTTGCCGCCACAAGATGAGGTTTATGAGGACTCTCAGGACGACGTAGACGATATGGGTTCGTCGGACTACTCCACGGTTGGTCGTTCTGCTGGCCTTATGACCGTGCTGACCATCGTGTCGCGTGTCACCGGGTTTATCCGCACGTGGGCCATGGCGGCCGCCATCGGTATGTCGCTGCTCTCGTCCTCCTATCAGGTTGCCAACAACCTGCCCAACATGCTCTACGAGCTCGTGATGGGCGGCATGCTCGTTACGGCGTTTTTGCCGGTGTATATGGGTGTGAGACGCGAGCAGGGTCGCGAGGCATCGAACGAGTATGTCGGCAACCTGCTCGGTATTCTGCTTCTGCTGCTGGGCGGTATCTCACTGCTGGGCACCGTGTTTGCTCCCGGCTTTATTTGGACGCAGTCGTTCCTTTCGGGCGATGGCGGCAGCATGGATACCGCTGCGTTCATGTTCCGCTTCTTTGCTATTCAAATTCTGTTTTATGGCTTGGGCTCGGTGTTCTCGGGCGTTCTCAACGCACACCGCGACTACTTCTGGTCGACGTTTGCCCCGGTTCTCAACAATGTCATCGTCATCGCCAGCTTTATGGGCTTTGCTCCCGTGTCTGCACAATTTGGCGAGCAGGCCGGTATTATCTTGATCGCAGCTGGTACGACCCTCGGCGTCTTTGTCCAGATGGCCTGCCAGATTCCCGCGCTTGGCAAGCATGGCGTGCATCCTCATATCCATATCGACTTTAAGGATCCCGCGCTGCGACAGACGATCGCGCTTGGTATCCCGACGCTGCTCGCCACGGTGTGCATGTTTGTCTCGACCTCCATTACCAATGCCGCCGCGCTGGTGGTGCAGCCCGAGACCGGCCCTTCCGTCATCGCATATGCGCGCCTGTGGTACACATTGCCCTATGCGCTGATCGCCGCCTCGCTTTCGACGGCACTCTATACCGAACTCTCTCACGATGCGCAGGAAAAGGATTACGACAGCGTCCGCACGGGCATTTCGCGCGGTGTCGCCCAGATGCTCTTCTTCCTGATTCCGTTTGCGATGTATCTGATCGTCTTCGCCCGTCCGCTCAACATGATCTACTGCGCCGGCAAGTTCGATGAATCCGGTGTGGCGCTGGTGTCGGAGTTCCTTATCTATCTGGCACTTTCCCTGCCGCTCTACGGCGTGGTCGTGCTGATGCAGAAGAGCTTCTCGGCCCTGCTCGATATGAAACCTTATAGCCGCTATTGCCTGTACTCCGCTATCGGTCAGGCCGGTTCGGTGCTGCTGTTTGGCGTGGTGCTGGGCTACGGTATGCCGGCAATTGCGCTTTCGTACGTCGTTGACTACGTGGTCTTGGTCGGATGCTCACTGTGGTGGCTGCGCCGTCGTCTGCATGGCCTTCAGGTCAAGTCTATCCTGCATGGCGGTTTCTTCGGCCTACTGTTCGGTGGCTTGGGCGCTGCCGCGGGCGCCGGCATCATGTGGGCACTTGAGCACTTTGTCGGAGCGCTTGGCAGCTCGATCCTCATTACCCTGGGCTACGTTTGTGTTGCAGGCGTCGTCTCGCTCGCTGTAACTTTTGGTCTTGCCTTCGTCTTTAAGATGCCCGAGGTCTCGGCGCTGCTTCGTCGCAAGTAGGTGCGCGTGGCAGGTCACGACAACATTCCAACACTTGCCGAGCAGGTTTCGCGCGTTCCCACGCAACCCGGCTGCTACCTTTGGAAAGATGCCAAGGGTGATGTCATCTATGTGGGCAAGGCAAAAAACCTGCGTGCCCGTATGCGTCAATACGTGACGCTGCAGGACGAGCGTCAAAAGATCCCGCTCATGATGCAGCTGGTGGCGAGCTTCGACTATATCGTGGTGGAGACCGAGCACGAGGCATTGGTGCTCGAGCGCAATCTGATTGGCCAGTACCATCCGTACTTTAACGTCGATCTCAAAGACGATAAAAGCTATCCCTTTATCGCCATTACCAAGAGCGACTTGTTTCCGGCTATTAAATACACGCGAGAGCGTCATAAACCGGGAACGCGCTATTTTGGCCCCTATACCGATAGCCGTGCGGCGCGTGAGACCATCGATACGCTACGCAAGGTTATTCCTATTTGCTCGGCATCCTGTGCGGAATGGCGCCGCTGCCGCCGCATCGTCGAATCTCATAAGGGCGAAGAAGACATCGTCAATATGATTTGCGCGCAAAACGGGCGTCCCTGCTTTGACTACCATGTCGGGCGCGGGCCGGGCGCATGCGTCGGCGCGATTTCCCCTGCCGACTATGCCAAGAACGTCAAACGTGTCGAACGTTTCTTGTCGGGCCATCGCAAGGATGTCGTTGACGAGCTTGCGTCCGAGATGACGGAGGCAGCCGAGACGCTCGATTTTGAGCGTGCGGCGCGCGTCAAGCGTCGCCTGGAAGTCATTAGGGGCCTGGACGATCGCCAACAGGTCGTTTTTCCATCGAGCGTCGATATCGACGTCATCGGCTTCTATCGCGAAGAGACTATCTCTGCCGCCTGTGTCTTTGTCGTTCGCGAGGGCCGAACGGTTCGAACTTGTGAGTTCATCCTCGATAAAGGCCTGGATGTCGACGAGGAAGAGCTTCAATCGGGCTTTCTTAAGCGCTATTACGACGAGACGGCTGATATTCCAGCCGAGATCAATCTCTCTGTCGAGCTTGAGGATGCCGAAGCGTTGGGGGAGTGGCTTGCGGGCAAGCGCGAACGCTCTTGCCATCTCCATAGGCCGCAGCGCGGCGAAAAGCACCGCCTGCTCGATATGGCTTCCAAAAATGCGCGCCATGCCCTCATGCGCTACATGATGCGCACGGGGTATGCTGACGATCGCACCAATCAAGCGCTCCTGGAGCTCGAAAGCGCGCTGGCGCTGCCTGCGCCGCCGTTGCGCATCGAGTGCTTCGATATCTCGACGTTGCACGGCACCTTTACCGTCGCTTCGATGGTGGTATTTACCAATGGCCGTGCCGACAAGGGCCAGTATCGTCGCTTTAAAATTCAGGCCGAATTGGACGAGGCGAACGACTTCGTATCGATGTCCGAGGTTCTGGGGCGTCGCTATGCTCCCGAGCGCATGGCGGACGAGCGCTTTGGCTCGCGCCCCGATTTGCTCGTTGTCGATGGCGGCAAGCCGCAATTGACCGCTGCAATTAAGCAACTTGAGGCGCTTGGCCTCGATATACCAGTTTGTGGCTTGGCAAAGGCCGATGAGGAAGTTTTCGTGCCGTGGGACGAGACTCCCGTCGTGCTGCCGACCGGCTCCGCTTCGCTTTATCTGATCAAGCAGGTTCGCGATGAATCCCACCGATTTGCGATTACGTTCCATCGCGAGTTGCGCGATAAGGCTATGACGGTTTCGGTGCTTGACGACGTTCCGGGCGTGGGACCCGCCAGAAAACGTGCCATTATGCGCCATTTTGGCTCGATGAAGCGTTTGCGCGCGGCAAGCGAGCAGGAGATTGCGGAAGTTCGAGGCGTTCCGGCCGATGTCGCCAAAGCGGTCCACGAGGCACTTGTTGCATGGCATGCCGAGCGCGCCCAGGCATCGGCCAGCCGTTCCGAAAACTAAACGCGCTTCTAAACAACTGATATACATGATTGGCTGATTTTCAATCATTTATTTCGCGGCGATTACCTGCTGATTTCGGGTTTTATTAACGCTAAAACGTTTGACTAGCCATGGTGAATAACCCTGCTATCCTGCGGGTTGACGAAGACTGATATCTCACCTCGTCGATACATACTGTCTGTCGAATCGTTTGTCAATGAATTCGGTGAACGGTAGTAAATACCGTTCAAGCGTATGTATGTATCGGTCGCCGAGCGCGGCACCCAAGTTGGGTTTGTCGGTAGGTAAGGTATATATCGTCCGCAAGTTGCGCGGGGGCAAGTCTAGGTGCTCCCGGGTAAGATTCTCTATTGATAGGAGAAGACATGGCCATCATCAACAAGGGTATGTCCAGGCGTTCGTTCCTCCTGTCTCTTATACACATCTCCGAGCCCACGAGACT
>USHS01000130.1 GCA_900554585.1 uncultured Collinsella sp. | reverse complement strand
GCCCGGGGGCACCAGAGGAATATCGAGCCCGGTACCGCTACGGTGCCGGGCTCTTCTGGTCTAAAGGCCGGATTCGGACCGTCGACACCCGCGTCGCCAATTTCCCCGCGGGGGGGGGTTTCGAATCCGCCCGGGGGCACCAGAGGAATATCGAGCCCGGTACCGCTACGGTGCCGGGCTCTTTTGGTGTTAGAGCTGCGCCGTTCCATGCTAGCGGGTCGCATCAAAAGCAAAGCGCCCGCTTGCCGGGGGAGCAAGCGGGCGCTTCTGAGCGAATATGTTTGCGGCGTTCGCTGCGCAGATAATAAGCAGCCGGCTAGTTGCTTGTACCGGAATCATCGCCTGAATCAGTACCAGAGCCAGAAACCGAAACCGTCAGCGTGATCGTGTTGTCGGTAGACTGCTTGCCAGTGGGGGAGACGCCCGTCACGGTGGCGTTTTCGTTGCCGCTCACGGGGTTGCCGTTCTGATCGCAGAATGCGATGTTGTAGAACCCGGCGTTGTTGAGCGCGGTGACGGCCGCGGAGATGCTCTTGCCGTACAGGTTGCCCGGAACGCTGGCCTTGCCGGACTTCTTGGCAATGACGACGGTAATCGTGGCGCCAGGCTTCTGCTTGCCGCTGGGGTTCCAGCTAATCACGGTGCCCTCGGTAACCGAATCGTTCTCCTGGTAGCTCACGTCGACGCCAAAGCCTGCCATATCGAGGGCGTTGCGCGCCTGGGCCTCGGTCATGTCGGTCAGATCGGGGACGGAGGTGGTGTCAGGACCGCTGGAGACCTTGTACGAGATGGTCGTGCCCTTCGCGACTTCCTTACCGGCTTCGGTGCCCTGCTCAAAGACCTGGCCCTCATCGGCCTCGTTGGCCTCCTCGGAGGCGTTGCCCTTCAGGCCAACGCTTGCCAGCGCGGCTTCTGCCTGGTCCTTGGTCAGGCCGACAAGCAGGGGAACCTCAACCTTCTCGGAGGGCTTGGGGCCCTTGGAGATTACCAGGTTCACCTTAGTGCCCTTGGCCTTCTTGGTGTTGCCGTTGGGCGTCTGCTCGGCGACCTTGCCCTCGTCGACATCGTCGTTGTAGCTTTGGTCGATGGTGCCGACCTCGAGGCCGGCTTCCTTGATCAGCTCGACGGCAGTCTGCTGGTCCTTGCCCAGCACATCGGGCACGGTGACCTGCTCGCCGCCAAAGAGTCCTGTGGCAAAGGCCACCACGATACCGATGACGGCAACGGCTGCCACCACGGCGGCGATGATCTTGTTCTTGTTGGATTTGGGCTTTTCGACCTCGTAGGAGCCGGTGGAGCCCGAAACCGAGCTACGGGCGGTGTTCTGGCCGCTCACGCCCGAGACGGGACGCACCATGGCGCGCGTCTGATCGGAAAGCTCGCGAGTCTTGGTGGCGCCCAGTTCACCGGGGGCACCGATGATGCGCGTGGGCTCCGAGATGTTGACGGCACGGCCCGACAGGTAGCTGTTGAGCACCTGACGAAGCTCGTCGGCGGTCTGGAAGCGGTTTGCCGGGTCCTTCTCCATGCACTTGAGGATGATGCGCTCAAGGTCGGCGTCGACACCGGAGTTGATCTGGCTCGGTGGAATAGGCAGCTCGTTGACCTGCTTGAGTGCGACCGAGATAGCGTCGTCACCGTCAAAGGGAACGCGGCCGGTGGCGCACTCATACATCACGACGCCCAGCGAGTAGATATCCGAGGTGGGGCCGAGGTCCTGACCACGGGTCTGCTCGGGGCTGACGTAGTGGGCGGTTCCCAGCACGTTGTTGTCTTGCGTGAGGTGGCTGTTCTTGGCGCGCGCGATGCCAAAGTCCATCACCTTGATGTTGCCGTCGGGCAGCACCATGATGTTCTGCGGCTTAATGTCGCGGTGGATGATCTCGTGCTTGTGAGCGACCGAAAGCGCGGAGCTGATCTGCGAGCCGATCTGGGCGACCTTCTTGGGGTCGAGGGCGCCGTGGCTCTTGATGCCGCTCTTAAGGTCGGTACCGCGCAGGTACTCCATGACGATGTAATAGGTGTCGCCGTCCTTGCCCCAATCGTAGACGCCCACGATATAGGGGGAGGAGAGACCGGCTGCTGCCTGGGCCTCCTGCTTAAAGCGTGCGGCGAAGGTTGCGTCGCCAGCATACTGTGGCAGCATGATCTTGACGGCTACCGTGCGGTCGAGGACTTGGTCCTGTGCACGGTAGACGGTCGCCATGCCACCTGTCCCCACCTTATCCTTGAGGAGGTATCTTCCCCCGAGGACCCTCTGTTCCATTCCTGCTCCTAACATAACTATTCGCTCAACGATGTGTGTAGTACCTACGATGTGGCCGCTAGGGCCGTGTGGCGCGTTGCCGCTAACTCTTCGGCCGCGGCGCGCCTCGGGTGTCCGATTCGATCATGGGCATCACGCTCCCTGTGCGGCGAGCGCCGCGGTCAGGACGATGCCGGCAATCTTGGCCGCCTTGACGTCGTGTTTGTCGTAATCCTCCAAGGCCACCGAGATGGCGACCGTGGGTGAATCGTAAGGTGCAAAGCCAACGAACATCGAGTTGACGTTGGTGCCGCCGATCTCGGCCGAGCCGGTCTTGCCGGCGACCTTGACGCCGGGGACCTGGGCATCGGTGCCGGTACCGGACTGGACGACGGCGAGCATGGCCTGCTTGACCTGGTCGGCCGTGGCGGAGCTGACGGCCTGACCCAGCGAGCGGGACTGCGTGGTCTTGACCACGGTTCCGTCCGGGGCGAGTACCTGGGCTACAAAGTACGGGTCCATGACCACGCCGCTGTTAGCGATGGCGGCGGCAATCACGGCGTTTTGCATGACGGTGGTCTGCGGGCCGGGCGTGTGGTCCATGCCGACAGGCTGGCCGGCGCCGGCCCAAGCGGTCTCCCACTCGGTCATGAGCGACGGGTCGGCCATGATGGAGGCCGCGGAGGTCAGGTCCTGGCCGAGCTTTTGGCCGTAGCCAAAGGCGTTGGCAAACTGCACGAGCGTGTTTGCGCCAACTTCGTTTGCCACCTGGCCAAAGACGACGTTGGAGGACACGGCAAAGGCCTGCTGCAGGCTGATGGTGCCGTAGCTCTCGTTGGCATAGTTGGTGACCGGTGCGTTGCCGATGTCCATGGAGCCGGGCGCCTGGTAGGTGCTGGTAAGGCTGGCGGTGCCGGTCTCGAGTGCCGCGGAAAGCGTAACGACCTTAAACGTGGAGCCCGGCGTGTACAGCGCGTCCATGGCGCGATTGTACATAGAGCCGTCCTCGCCGCCGCCAGCCTGCAGCAGGGCGTCGATGTTGGTGTTGTCGTAGGTGGGCGAGCTGGCACATGCGAGCACCGCGCCGGTACGCGGGTCGATGACCACTACAGCGCCCTTAAAGCCCTTGAGCGCCTGCTCGGCCGCCGTCTGGATACGCGAGTCGATGGTGAGCTTGGCGGTGTTGCCCGGCTGGGTCTGGCCCGCGAGCGACGCGATGGCGTTGTTCCAGCTGGAGTAATCCTTGGAGCCGGTGAGCGTGTCGTTCATGACGCTCTCGATGGCGGTGGTGCCATACTGCTGGCTCACGTAGCCAACCACGTGCGCTGCCAGGTTGCCGTTGGGGTAGGAGCGTACGTAGGTGCCGTCCTCCTGCTGCAGCGACTCGGCCAGCGTCACGCCGTCGGACGTGATGATGGAACCGCGCTGGATGTACTTGGAGCGGGCAATAGTGTGGTTGTTGGTCGGCATATCCTGATAGTCCTTGGCCTTGATGACCTGGACATAGGTGAGGTTGCCGATAAGGATGGCGAACAGCGCCGTAAAGGCGAGCACCGCACGGGTTAGACGGTTGGCGAGCGCAACGCGGCCGAGCACACCGGATTCAGGCGTGTCGAGCAGGCGACGGCGCATGCGCGAGCCGACGGAATGGCTGCCGCTGCCGTAGGAAGACGAGGTGGCAAAGCGCGTGCCCGTCGGGGCGGCGGCGGATGCGACCTGATGATCGGTGATGGCGGTCATGGTGCCGGTGCCGGTAAGCTCGGCCTCGCGTCCGGTCGCTTCGTCACCGGCGCGCAGCAGGAGCGCGACGATGATAAAGCTTGCCAGCAGCGAGGAACCGCCCTGGCTCATAAAGGGCAGGGTGACGCCGGTCAGCGGGATCAGGCGGGTAACGCCGCCCACGATCAAAAAGGCCTGGAAGCTGATGGCGGCCGTAAGGCCCGTGGCGCTAAAGGCGGCGAGGTCGGATTTAGCGCGGGCAGCCGTGGTGAGGCCACGCACGGCAAAGAGCATAAACAGGATGAGCACGGCGCCGCCGCCCAAAAGGCCCATCTCCTCGCCGATGGCAGAGAAGATAAAGTCGGACTCGACGACAGGGATGTTGTTGGCCATGCCGTTGCCGATACCAACACCGACCAGACCGCCATCGGCAAGCGAGAAGAGCGACTGGACGATCTGGTAGCCCTGGCCCTGGGCGTCCTTAAACGGATCGACCCAAACTTGGAAGCGCACCTGAACGTGAGACAGGAACTTGTAGGCGCCCACGGCTCCAACGGCTAAGAGCGCAAGGCCGATAACGACATACGAAAAGCGCCCCGTGGCAACGTAGAGCATCAGCAAGAAGATGGTGTAGAACAGCACGGCAGAACCCAGGTCGCGTTCGAAGACGACGACGAGCAGGCACACACCCCACACGGCAAACAACGGCAGCAGCAGTCGCAGGCGAGGGATCTTAAAGCCCAAGATCTTGCGGTTGGAGATGGAGAGCAGCTCGCGGTTCTCGGCCAGGTCGATGGACTCCGGGGTGGTGCCCAGGATCGGCACGCCGGCGGCCTTGAGTCGCGCGGCCAGCGACAGCGGCGTCTGGCCGCCGAGCTGGACGATGACGCCCTTGACCGGGCCCATCTTCTTCTCGGCCTCATAGATCTCCAGCACGTCCTCGAAGGTGAGCGGCTCGAAGTACAGCCGGTTCGACATGTCGTAGTCGGTGGAGACGGTCTCGGGGTTGCAGTTGACCATGATCGTGTCATAGTCCTTGCC
>USHS01000129.1 GCA_900554585.1 uncultured Collinsella sp. | reverse complement strand
TTCCACGACAATCCAGCACTCGCCCGGCTTCCACCCGGAAAGCTCGAACTTGGCATTCGCCTCAAGCTCGCGCCATACATCTTTGTCGCGCGACGTGGAAAACCACAGCTTGCCGTCGGCCTGCGCGGCGAACGAGAACGGGCGCACGCGAGGCTGCGTGGGGTCGGCTGCGTCGATGGTGGCCAAATACCATGCGGGAATGCCCGTGAGATACTGTACGATTTCGTCCATGCGGTACTCCTTATATATATGTTGTCTACACGCTGTGTCGTGCGGGCTCTAGGCATCGCCTCCTACGGCGAAGCCGTGCCGTGTGGGGTGCGGAAGCTTACAGTTCCACAGGCACCCACTCTTCGTGGTCGCAAATCCATGCTTGGGGCTCATCGGCGCTGAAGAATACGAGCGTCTTATCGTTCGGTCCGTCGTAGTGCTCGCCGAGGCCTTCGAGGTGTTGCCATCCGGCCTCGCGCATTTCGCTCGAAGCCCGGTCTTCCAGCCCCGCACGCCCGCGCAGGATCAACCAACCATGGCCCGGCCACCAACTCGTGGCCTCAAAGCGCTGGTTTTGCAGAAGCTCCTGCCACACATCTTTGGTGCGCGCTGTCACAAACCACAGCTTGCCGTCCTGAATCTGCGCAAACGAGAACGGACGCACATGCGGCTGCCCGTCCACGCTCGTCGCCAGATACCACGCAGGCACCGACGTCAGATACTCCAGCACCGTATTCAATCCGTCCACGTTTCCTCCTGTCGCCTGACCAGTCTTTTTGGAATGGGTAGTCAATTTGGGAAATTAAAGCTCGAGGCGCTCTTCGCTGCCGTCGATATCGCAGAATCGCGCGGCGATGTTGCGGACCGAGAAGAATGCAAGGCGGCCGTCGTTGGCGCTATCGTGTTGCTCGCCAATGCCCACCATGTGCCTAAAGCCCGTCTGACGCACCTTGTCGCTCACGACTGCATCATCCTCGAGCGCGGCCTCACCGGTCAACACGATCCAGCACTCCCCCGGCTTCCAGCCCGATACCTCAAACTTGGGATTCGCGCTCAACTCCGCCCACACGTCCTTGTCGCGCGACGTGCAAAACCACAGTTTGCCGTCATCGACCATGGCAAACGAAAACGGCCTCACGCGGGGCTGATGCCCGTCGCTCGCATCGGTCGTGGCAAGATACCACGCCGGAATGCGCCTGAGATACGAGCAGACGCGCTCGAGCTGAGCCGTGCGATCGATGTCGGTCATAGAGACCCCTTTCTTGCGCTCGAATCGAGCTTAGACGAGTTGAAGATTGATAACGACAACGCATGTCACCAGCAGCGACATCGCCAGCGCGGCTAGTGCATCCCCGCGGCCAAACGTAAGCGCATGCAGACGCGTGCGCCCCTGCTCGCCGTGATAACAGCGCGCATCCATGGCGGCAGAAAGCGTCTCGGCATGACGGAACACGCCGGTGAACAGCGGAATCGCCACACTGCCGAGCATGCGCACACCGCCGAGCGGACCGCCCGTCACGCGCGCGCCGCGGCTTGCCTGCGCATCGGCCGTCTGCTTCATCTCGGTGGCAAATTGCGGCATAAACCGCAGCGCGATACCCATAATCATGCCGAGCTCGTGTGCCGGAAGCCCCACGCGCGCAAATGGTGCGAGCAAACGCTCAAAACCTGCGGTGAGATCGAGCGTCGGCGTGGTGAGTGTAATGGCGCTCATGCCGGCCATCATCAGGGTCAGGCGGCACGCCATAAACGCCGCAGAACGCAGCGAGCCCTCGCTCACCTGCAAAAAGCCAAGCTGCCACAGGATGCGGCCACTCTGATCGGAAAACAGGTTGAGCACCGCAACCACTACGACAATCGCCAGCAGTGGTGCCATCGATGATAGGACCCGGCGCAACGGCACCCGGGCCATGACATAGACCAGCACGACAAACATTGCGACCGGCACCAGCCCGCCGAAGCCGCCAACGGTAAGCACGGTGATCAGAAATGCGAAACCTAGGAGCAACTTAGCGCGCGGATCCAGGCGATGCACCGCGCTATCCCCGGGATAGTAGCTGCCAAATGAGAACGCCTCCATCAGCAGCCCTCCTCTCGCGTGGGCGCCTTGGAACCGGCCTGACGCGGGGCCCTCAAAGGTCCGTCCGCGCAGCCCAGCAGCAAGCCGGCCAGCTCGTCGGCCAGCGCCTCAACCGTATAAAGCTTGTCGCAGCGGAGCGGCACACCGGCTTGCGCGAGCGCCAGCGCCATACGCTGGGCGGCAGGAACGCCCAGGCCGATCGACTTGAGCTCATCCGCGCGCGCAAAAACCTGCGCGGGCGTTCCCTCGGCAAACACGGTGCCCTCGTTCATCACAACGATACGGTCACAACAATTTGCCAGGTCATCCATGCTGTGCGAAACCATGACAACAGTCAGGCCCTCGCGATGGAGCCGATCGATGAGCCCTAGGAAATCCCTGCGCGCAGCCGGATCGAGCCCCGCCATGGGCTCGTCGAGCACCAGGACCTCGGGTTCCATGGCGAGCACGCCGGCAAACGCCACGCGGCGCTGCTGGCCGCCCGAAAGCTCAAAGGGGCTCTTGTCGCCTATCGCGGCAAGGTCGAGACCCACGCGTGCAAGCGATGCTGCGACACGGCGTGCAATCTCGTCTTGTAGCAGGCCAAGGTTGCGCGGGCCAAACGCCACGTCCTGCGCCACGGTCTCGGCAAATAGCTGGCGCTCGGGATACTGAAACACCACGCCGACCTTGGCCTTAACCGCGGCGGCGTCTTTCTTGTTTGATAGGTCGAGCCCCAGTACGCTAACGCTGCCCTCCTGTGGACGGATCAGCCCGTTGAAATGCTGAACCAGCGTCGATTTACCCGAGCCGGTATGACCCGCCAGGCCCAGAAACTCGCCACGACGCACCGTCAGCGTAACATCACGTAGCGCCCAGGGGCTGTTTGGATCGTTGCCCCAAAGGGCCTGTTTGCTCGATGCGTCCGCAGTGGTCGAGCGCTTGCGCCAGCGACGGCGCTCGCGGGCGCTCAGCGAGTAACTATGCGAGAGGTGCAAAATCTCGATAACGGGCTCCGACGCGGCTATCCCGTCGGCCGCAGAGGATCCATTGTCAAGCACATGGGAATCGGATGCGGAAGGCTGCCCTGCGATGTCCGACCCACTCCGCTCGGCATAAGCCTGTGCAATCTCGGCGACCATATCCGCCTCGCGCACCTGCGCGCAAACGGATACGCCCTTCGCACGAAGTGTCCTACCTAGGCAGCACGACGCCGGCATATCTAGGTTGAGCTGCGCAAGTTCGTCCGCCCGCGTCAAGATTTCCTCGGGCGTACCGAGCATGGCAACGCGGCCCGCTTGGAAGACAGCAACGCGATCGGCCTCGGCGGCCTCTTCCATAAAGTGCGTAATCATCACGATGGTCATGCCGCGTTCGTGCAGCGCGTGGCAGGCCTTCATAAGGCCCTTGCGCCCGCGCGGATCGAGCATCGAGGACGCCTCGTCCAAAATAAGCACGCGCGGCTCCATGGCGAGCACGCCGGCGAGCGCCACGCGCTGCTTTTGGCCACCCGAAAGTGCATGGGTCTCGTGGCGTTCAAAGCCTACCAGGCCCACGCCCTTCAGCGCCTCGCGTACGCGCTGCGCAATTTGCGCCGATGGCACCCCAAGGTTTTCGGGGCCAAAGGCAACATCGTCCTCGACGAGCGTTGCCACCAGCTGATCGTCGGGATTCTGAAACACCATGCCCGCGGTCGAACGAATGTCGTAGACCAGCTCGGGGTCGGATGCGTCCATGCCGTTGATGCGCACTGTGCCCGCATCGGGCTGCAGCAGCGCATTCAGATGCTTAGCGAAGGTCGACTTGCCCGACCCGTTGCCACCGAGGATGCAGAAAAACTCGCCGTCCCCGATGTTCAGATTGACACCGTCAAGCGCCGGCGCGGCACCGTCATAGCTAAAGGAAACGCCCCGACACTCAATCATGCGCGGCCTTTGACCTGGTCCTTCTTGGGCGTAATAAGGTTGGAGACCGCCTTATACACGGCAAGCGTAAGCACCGAGTTAAGCACCGTCTTGATAAGGTTGAACGGCAGCACGGCGGGAAGCATGAGCGGGGCAATGACATCGACCGAGCCATACCAGAACCATACGCCAATGGTAAGGTTTGCGACCATAGACAGCGCCGTAGCGGCAACAACGCCGAGCGCCAGGCCGATCACAGCGCCCTTGTAGGTGTGCATCTTCTGATAGACGATGGCCGCGGGCAGGATATAGCCCAGCGTCGCAACCAAATTCATAAGCGCGCCGACCCAGTCACCCGTGGTGAGTGCATGGATAACGATCGCCATGGCGGCAACAGCGGTACCGGCACCGGGGCCATATGCAAACCCACACACCATCGCCGGCACCAGCGACGGGTCATAGGTCAAAAACGGCGCCGAAGGAAGGATGGGCAGCTGCACGTACATAAACAGGGCACCCAAGGCGCACATCAACGCCATGGTAACGAGCTGTTTGGTGCTCCACCTATTCGTGTTCTCAAAATGGATATGCTGCGACTGTTCAGACATAAGATCACCTGCCTCTTTCATCCGGACTCTAACCGTTGGTACTGGGATCTCACCAGTTCAGCCGGCA
The DNA here is from genome assembly GCA_900554585.1 of uncultured Collinsella sp. Taxonomy (GTDB): domain Bacteria; phylum Actinomycetota; class Coriobacteriia; order Coriobacteriales; family Coriobacteriaceae; genus Collinsella. The sequence goes on along the minus strand of USHS01000129.1, from coordinate 402 downwards.
TGCGAACCAACGCACGCACGGGTCGCGGACTCATCGGCTCGAACACAGGCACCTCGCCTGCGCCGCGGCACCCCTTTGGCACCGCCCGATTTACCGCCAGTGGGGAATTCCACCCCGCCCTGAAACAGCAATTGCAAGTGTAGCACGAGCAATCGTTCGCGCAAGTATGCCGAGGGTAATTTGTGGTGGGGATCAGTTGCCGCAACAACCACGTTCCCCACTCATCCCAAAGTAACGCGCCTTTCGCGCAAAGCGCGAAACAGCGAAGGGGACACGTATCCCTATCGACCACGTCCTTCTCCGCGAGCCGACCTCAAGGCCGTAAACGTAGGGAATCCGGGGGCGTGACGGGGGCTTCTCTCCGGAACATTCCGCAGGACGCAAAGGGGCTCCGCAGCACGA
>USHS01000128.1 GCA_900554585.1 uncultured Collinsella sp. | reverse complement strand
AGGTCAATGCCGCCTCGTTTCAAGGCACCTTGCTCGCTCTGGCGGGCTTTCGCTGACATTGCCAAAACATCGACTACCCGAAGAATGAGCGTGGAAAATCTCCCGTTTTTGGCTTGGTGACGGGTTCAAAGTGGGAGATTATCCACGCTCATCCGGAAAGTGTCCAAAAATCCCACGCTCGTTCCCTTCGGATTGCATCGCCCGTGGCCGGCCGCCGCGCGGCACCGGTCCGCGTGGCGGCGTATAATCGGCGGCAGATGACTTGGACGTTAGGAAACCATGACCGATAGCATGCAGCAGATGGCGCTCGACACGCTCGGCGCCTATTTTGGCTACACCTCGTTTCGCCCGGGACAGGACCGCATGGTCGATGCGATCCTTGCCGGTCGCGATGCGCTGGGCGTTATGCCCACGGGCGCCGGCAAGTCCATTTGCTACCAGGTGCCCGCGCTCATGCTGCCCGGCATCACCTTTGTGGTGAGTCCGCTGCTGTCGCTTATGGAGGACCAGACCCGTGCGTTGCTCGCGGCGGGTGCGCGACCCAGCTATCTCAACTCCAGCCTTACTCCGGCCCAGCAAAACACCGTGCTCAAGCGGGCGCGCGAGGGCCGCTATCAGCTTATGTACGTGGCACCCGAGCGCCTGCTCGAGCCGCGCTTTTTAGCCTTTGCGCAGGAGGCTGCGGCGGACGGCGGCATTGGCGTGCCGCTCGTGGCCATTGACGAGGCCCACTGCGTGAGCCAATGGGGCCAGGATTTCCGCCCCGCCTACCTGCAGATTCGCGAGTTCATCGATTCCCTGCCGCAGCGCCCTATCGTGGCAGCCTTTACCGCTACGGCGACCGAGCGCGTGCGCGCGGACATTCAGCAGATGCTCGGCCTGCAAAACCCCGCGACGGTGGTGACGGGCTTCGATCGCAAGAACCTCTACTTTGGCTGCGAGGAGATGGGCGACAAGGCCAAGGCCGCGTGGGTGCGCGACTATGTGATCGCGCATTCGGGCGAGAGCGGCATCGTGTATTGCTCGACCCGCAAGACGGTCGATGCTCTGGCAGGCGAGCTTGCCGAGGCGCTGGGCCCCAGCGGCATTCGCGTTGGCCGCTACCATGCCGGCATGGGCAACGACGCCCGTCGTCAAAGCCAGCGCGCCTTTATCGACGACGATATTCAGGTGATGGTTGCCACCAATGCCTTTGGCATGGGTATCGACAAGCCCAACGTGCGCTACGTGATTCATAACAACGTGCCCGAGAGCATCGAGGCCTACTACCAAGAGGCAGGTCGCGCCGGTCGCGATGGCGACCCGGCCAGCTGCCATTTGCTGTGGAATGGCAACGATTTTCGCATGCGCCGCTTTCTGATCGACCGCGGCGACGCTGCCGACGAGGCGCTCGACGACGAGCAGCGCGCGTGGGCGCTCCAGAATCGATATCGTCTGCTCAGCCAGATGGAGGGCTACTGCAATACCACCGGCTGCCTGCGCGAATATATGTTGCGCTACTTTGGCGACGAGGCCGCGGCCGAGCATGCTGCCGCGGCTGGTGCGGACGCCACCGCCACGGACGAGGCCGAGGGCTGCGGCAACTGCAGCAACTGCCTCACGCAGTTCGAGGTCGAGGACGTCACCGATATGGCCCGCGCCGCTGTGCGCTATGTGGCCACGCGACCCATGCGCTTTGGCAAGTCGCTCATCGCCGACGTGCTTCACGGCGGCAACACCGAGCGCATTCGCCAGATGCATCTGGACGAGGACCGCGGCTACGGTGAACTGTCGAGCGAATCGGTCGGGCGTATCAAGGACATCATCGGCCAGCTGTGCGGCCGCGGTTATCTGGCTGCCTCGCAGGGGCAGTACCCGGTCGTGGGGCTGGGCCCGCGTGCCACCGAGGTCGAGGACGAAGCATTCGCCTTTACCGTCAAGCGTCGTGCGTCCAAGCGCAAGGCCTCGGCCCGTGCCCGCCGCGCGGTGGATCTGCTGCGTGAGGAGGCCGAGCTGGATCAGCGCCCGCGCGTGGGTGACGATGCCGAGCTGTTCGAGCGCCTGCGTGCCCTGCGCAAGGATATTTCGATCGAGCTGGAGATGGCGCCGTACATGGTCTTTTCCGACAAGGCTCTGCGCGGTCTGTGCCGCCTACGCCCACAGACGCGCGACGAGCTTATCCAGGTCAACGGTATTGGCGAGAAAAAGGCCGATGCCTTTGGCGAGCAGTTTATGGCGGCGATTGAAGAGTTTGAGTCCGAGCATGTACGGAATGGAGCATAACGATGGCATCCGACGATAAAACCGAGCGCACTGAGGTGTCCGCCGTGCCGCTGTACCAGCAGGTAATGGACGACCTAAAAGGCGAGATTGCGCGTGGCGTGTACGCATCCGGCTTGCGCATTCCTTCCGAGATGGAGCTCGCGAAGTACTACGGCGTGGGACGCATCACCGTGCGCCGCGCCGTCGAGGAGCTGTCGCGCGCGGGGTATCTCAACCGCCAGCAGGGGAGGGGCACGTTTGTGTGTGCGCCCAAGCTCAAACGCAAGATTGTCCAGAAGGGTGACGTTCAGAGCTTTTCCGAGGGTTGCGCCGCCAACGACATGGTGGCCGGAGCACGTCTGGTGTCGCGCACGGTGGTTGCGGCGACGCGCGAGGACGCGGCGTTTTTTGGTGTGGAACCCGGCTGCGAGCTCATCGTGGTCGAGCGCGTGCGCACGGCAGATGGCGTGCCCGTCATGCTCGAGAACAACGCCTTTGTGCTGGCCGACCATCCCTATCTGCAGACGCTTGCCGACAAGGACCTCACGGACAATTCCATCTTTGCGCTCGTTGCCGAGCATTCGGGCCGTTCGCCGCTCAAGTCCGACCCCTGTACTGTGGAGATTGCGCTTGCCGATGCTCAGGCAGCCCCGCTGTTGGAGGTGCCGGTCGGCGAGCCGCTGTTTTATATGGAGGCGTACTTTACCGATGCGGACGGGCGGCCCTTGCTGCTCGGACGCCAAAAGATCGTGGGCTCGCGCTACGTGTTCGACATCTAACGTCCACAGATAGAACAACATAGAACAAGTTTGGTGAAATGACTTCACGTGCATCGTCGTGCGTGCTATAAATAGGACAACATAGAACGACCGCAGGTACGAGCTGTCGTCGTTCAAAGCCGCCACACAAGGAGGAACATCACCGTGAACGCACATGATCTGGTTCAGGAAATTATCGAGCGCAAGGGCAAGATTGAGAACGTCTTTTGGATCGCCTGCGGCGGTTCGATGATCGACCTGATGCCGGCCAACGAGCTACTCAAGCGCGAGGCCACCACGTTTACCTCGACGGTCTACACGGCACGCGAGTTTTGCCTGATGGCTCCCAAGAGTCTTGGCGAGAAGTCGCTCGTCATCGCCTGCAGCCACAGCGGCAATACGCAGGAGGTCGTCGACGGTTGCGAGATGGCGCTGGCCGCCGGCGCCGAGGTTGTCGCCCTCACCGACTGCGAGGGCTCCAAGATCGACAACGGCAAGTGGACCACCTGGGTCTATCCGTGGGGCGAAGGCGTGCCGCAGGCCGAGGTGCCGCAGGGCATCGGCGCCCTGATGGCTGCCGAGCTGCTCGACCAGCAAGAGGGTTACGAGGCGCTTGCCGACATGTACGCTGGCCTCAAGCAGATGGATGCGCTGCTGCCCGCTGCCCGCGAGAAGGTCAACGCCGAGCTGGGCGCCCGTTTTGCCGAGCTCTGCCAGCAGCATAAGTTCTTCTATATCCTGGGTTCCGGCCCCAACTTTAGCCAGACCTACGCCATGGCCATCTGCTCGCTCATGGAGATGCAGTGGCAGCACTGCTGCTATATCCACTCCGGCGAGTACTTCCACGGCCCGTTCGAAGCCACCGAGCCCGGCGTGTTCTACTTTGTGCAGCTCGGATCGGGCGAGTGCCGCCCCATGGAGGAACGTGCACTTGCATTCCTCAACACGCACACCGATACAGTCATGGTGCTCGATGCGCTCGAGTACGGCGTGGGCGAGGCGCCCGCCAGCGTGCGTTCGTTCCTGGAGCCGATCTTCTTCTACGCGATGAGCTGCGAGCTGCGCGCCGCCCGCGGCAAGGTGTTCGACCACAGCCCCGAGATCCGTCGCTACATGGGCATCGAGCAGTACTAGGTACTGGGAATTATCTTTTTTGACGGGGTCTGCGCTGCGCGCGGGCCCCGTTTTGCGTTGTGGCGGCCGGATTCGTGTCTGCGCGAAAATGAAGGTGAATGCTTTTCCGCGAAGTGAACGACCTATTTTGGACCCCCGAAGCATCCACACTTTTTGACGCCAGAACTGCAGGAAAAACTCGGTGAAACCGCAGGAAACAACGCCTGAAAAATGTCGATGCTTCGGGGGTCCAATTTTGCTCGTTCACTTCGCGGAAAAACATTCACCTTCGATTCGCAAGGGCACTGCGCGAGTCAAAAAAGCGGGCTGCGCCGGGGATTTCCGGTGCGGCCCGCTTAGTATCGCGCTTAGATTTGCAAGGTTGCGGCAGCCAGCGGCCTACTTGCCGACAACGCCTTCGGCGTCCCACCAGTCGAGCTGGGTGATGTTGTCGCGGATGTGCTGGCAGCTCTTGTGGAAGCCCTCGAGCTCGTACTCGGACAGGTCGAGCGTGTAGACCTCCTCGACACCCTCGGTGCCGATCACGCACGGCAGGGAGGTGAAGATACCCTCCTCGCCATACTGGCCGGTCATGAGCGTAGAGGCCGAAAGCACGGCGTGCTCGTTGTGCAGAACGGCGGCGCAGACGCGCGCGGCGGAGTTGGCGACGGCGTACTCGGTGCACTGCTTGCCCTGGTAGGTCACATAGCCGCCCTTGCGTGCAAGCTCCTCGACCTCCATGTGGTCGAAGGCGTACTTGTCGGGGTTCTCGGCCTGAAGCTCGTTAAGGCTCTTGCCGGCGATGGTTGCGGCCTTAAAGGCGGCCAGCTGGCTAAAGCCGTGCTCGCCGATCATGTAGGCGTCGATAGACTTGGGGCTCACGCTGACCTTCTTGGAGATCTCGGTGCGCAGGCGGGCGG
>USHS01000127.1 GCA_900554585.1 uncultured Collinsella sp. | reverse complement strand
GCCGTTGAGAATCCCCGGCTGCGGTTCCTCAACTGCTCTATCGGCCTTCCCCATCAAAGCGTGCGCTCGTATTTTGGAAAGATGTACGAGGCAAAATTTCTGCTGGGCGCCCTTGCGGCCAGCATGGCGGACAACCACCGCATCGGTTACCACGCGTCGGTCTTCGCCTCGGGCGCACTCAGCGAGATCAACGCCTTTGCGATTGGCGCCTCGCTGCTCGACCCCCGCGCGCAGGTAATCCTCACCTGGGGCGATGTGCCCGCCGGAGGCCTTGCCGAGGCCATGTGCCGCGAAGGTGTAAGCGTCATGTCCGGCGCCGACATGTCAAAGCCGCTCGAAGACCCCACGGCCTACGGACTCCACCGCTTGGTCGATGGCAAGGTTGCCGGCATTGCCATGCCGGTATGGAACTGGGGCCGATACTACGAGCTTATCGTGCGAAGCCTACTGCATGGCACCTGGGATGAGACCAGTGACGACAGCCAGGTTCGCGCCGTCAACTACTGGTACGGCATGAGCTCGGGCGTTATCGACATTCGCTACGCTCCGGGCCTGCCCTATCAGACGCGCAAGCTCGTTCAGCTACTGCGCAATGGCATCGTCGAGGGCTCCATAAATCCATTTGGCGGCGAGCTCCATAGCCAAGACGGCGTGGTGCAGATCGAAGGCTTTCCCCCACTGCCGAGCACGCAAATCGTCGAGATGGACTGGCTGGCAGACAACGTGGTGGGCACCATTCCGCAGCCCGACGATGAGCCGAAGGTCCGCGCCCTATGAAAATCCTTGCCATAGCCGATACCGAAGAACGATGCCTTTGGGAGTGCTTTCGCAAAGAACGCTTTGAGGGTGTCGACCTGATTTTGTCCGCTGGCGATCTGGACCCGGACTATCTTGAGTTTTTGGTCACGGTCATCAACAAACCGCTCATCTACGTACGCGGCAATCACGATGACCGCTACGCACGTCATGCACCGGGCGGCTGTATCTGTGTCGAAGACACCGTGTACGTGTATCGCGGCGTCCGCATTGCGGGGCTTGGCGGCTCCATGCGCTACCGAGATGGCGCCAACATGTACACCGAGCGCGAGATGGCCAAGCGCGTGCGAAAGCTGTCCCGCAAAGTAAAGATGGTCGGCGGCTGCGACATATTGCTCACCCATGCGCCCGCCGCCGGCGTGGGCGATCTGGACGATCTGCCACATCGAGGATTCGAATGCTTTAACACAGCGCTCGAGTCCTGGAATCCCGACTACATGGTGCACGGGCATGTGCACCAATGCTATGGTCGCGACTTTCAACGTGAGCGTCAGCACGCATGCGGGGCAACGATCATCAACGCCTGCGGCTATACGCAGTTTGAGCTGGACGAAGCGCGCTACCCCATCCGTGGCTGGCAGGCAGCCTGGCTCAATTCGCAAACCATGCGTCGCGAACTCAAGCGCCACGAGGCTATCGAGTCCTCAACCGCTAGAACACCCTGGTAACCACCTTAAAGGGGGCGCTGTCCCCTTTAAGGTGGTTTTAACGCGATAGCAAGAAACCCGGTCCTGCACGAGACAGAACCGGGTTTCTTTAGCAATGCTTGCTTGGCTCAGGCAGTAACTAAAAGTTACTCAGCCAGGAAGTCGCGCTGGATAGCGGGATCAACCTTGATGCCAGGGCCCATGGTGGAAGACACTGAGATGGACTTAACGTACTTGCCCTTAGCAGAAGAGGGCTTGACGCGCAGGATCTCGGTGTACAGGGCAGCGTAGTTCTCGACGAGCTGCTGCTCGGAGAAGGACTTCTTGCCCAGGGGCACGTGGCAGATGCCGTAGCGGTCGGCGCGATACTCAACGCGGCCGGCCTTGAGCTCGGAGACCATCTTGGCGACGTCCATGGTCACGGTGCCGAGCTTAGGGTTCGGCATGAGGCCACGGGGACCAAGGATCTTACCGATGCGGCCAACCTTGGCCATCATGTTCGGCGTAGCGATAGCGGCGTCGAAGTTGATCTCGCCCTTCTGAATCTGGGCGACGAGCTCGTCGGAACCGATGATGTCGGCGCCGGCAGCCTCGGCCTCGCGGGCCTTCTCGCCCTCGGCGAAGACGGCAACACGAATGGTCTTGCCGGTGCCGTGGGGCAGGGAGATGGAGCCGCGGATGTTCTGGTCGGCCTTACGAGTATCGACGCCCAGACGGAAGTGGGCCTCGACGGTCTCGTCGAACTTGGCGGTGTCGAGCTCCTTGATGAGCTTGGCAGCCTGAAGGGGGGTGTAGAGCGTGGCGCGGTCGATCTTCTCGGCAGCGGCGTTATAGCTCTTACCATGCTTAGCCATGTGCATTACCTCCTGTGGTTAAACGGGCGCGAGCCCTCCCACATCGTATCGTGTGCCCTATTGCACACATTTAACAGGCGCCCCGGTTGAAGCACCCGTCGTTACCAAAAGAAATCGCTACTCAGCGATGGTGACGCCCATGGAACGGGCGGTACCGGCGATGATCTTCTTGGCGGCGTCAATGTCGTTGGCATTGAGGTCCGGCATCTTGATCTCGGCGATCTTGGTGAGTTGCTCCTGGGAGAGCTGACCAACCTTGTCGGCCTGGGGCTTAGCGGAACCAGACTTGAGGTTCAGCTCCTTCTTGATGAGGTGAGCCGCCGGCGGGGTCTTGGTGATGAAGGAGAAGGACTTATCCTCGAAGACAGTGATCTCAACGGGGATGATGTCGCCCTTCTTGTCCTGCGTCTCGGCGTTAAAGGCCTGGCAGAACTGCATGATGTTCACGCCAGCTGCGCCCAGGGCGGGGCCGACGGGAGGAGCGGGGTTAGCTGCACCAGCAGGAATCTGGAGCTTAATGACATTGGCAACCTTCTTCTCAGCCATGGTCATTCCTTTCGAATCACGAGTGTGAAGTACTTGCTATATCGTAAGCACGCACGTGTTAGAAGCACTCCTGAGATGAGCAGTCACAGAAGAAGCACGCTCGCGCGAACGGACGAAAACTTAAGCGATGACAGCGACCTGGTTAAAGTCGAGCTCGACCGGCGTCTCGCGGCCAAAGATCATCAACGTGACCTTGAGCTTGCCTGCCTCGGTGTTAACCTCGGAGACCTTGCCATCAAAGTCGGTAAGCGGGCCATCAGTGACGCGGACGGACGTGCCGACCTCAATATCAACCGAGGTGCGCTTGGGCGAATCGCCCTTACCGGGACGACGAGTCATCTTATTGTAATCGTCGCGGGAAAGTGGAGCGGGCTTGCCATTGCCGCCCAGGAAACCGGTGACACCGGGCGTGTTGCGAACACACGTCCAAGCATCGTCATCCATCTCCATGCGAACCAGGACATAACCCGGGAAAATCTTGGAATCCTTGGTCTCGCGCTTGCCACCCTCTTTGATCTCGGTGACGCGCTCCATAGGAATCTCGATATCAAAGATACGGTCCTGCATGCCCATGGTCTCGATGCGATGCTCGAGATCGGACTTAACACGGTTCTCGTATCCAGAGTAAGTGTGAACGACGTACCAACGCTTAGACATGGTTTAGCCCCTCAATCCAGAGAACAGAGCAAGAGCCTCGCCAAAGCCAGCATCGAGCAGAGCGATGACGACGCCGACGACGATCAGAGAAGCGCAAACGACGACCGAGTAGTTCACGAGCTCCTTCTTATCGGGCCACGTGACACGCTTCATCTCGGACTTCACCGAAGCGAAATACTTCTTGGTGCGGGCGAAGAAACCAGGCTTCTCGTTCTTCTTGGACTTCGCAGCCTTCTCGTTCTTCTTGGCAACGGCCTTCTTGGCCTCAACCTTGGAGTTGGCGGCAGCGTTGTTGGCAGGTGCCGGCTGCTGAGCCTTCTTCTTGTTCTTCTTGTTGGCCATTTGGGTTACCTCCGCGCAATGCGCTTATACATGAGTAAACCGTAAGCCCCCAATTGGGAGCTTACGGAATAATGACTGGCACGCCAGGAAGGACTCGAACCCTCAACACTCGGTTTTGGAGACCGATGCTCTACCAATTGAACTACTGGCGTATGTGACTAGAGACTAGCGAGTCTCTTTGTGCAGCGTGTGGTGACGGCACCAGGGGCAATACTTCTTGATCTCCATACGATCAGGCATGTTCGACTTGTTCTTGGTGGTCGTATAGTTGCGGCGCTTGCACTCAGTGCACGCAAGAGTAACTAGAGTACGCATTTATCCTGAACCTTTCATTTCCGCCCCGTACGGGCACGAGTTGGTACTTTATCAGCTCTACGTAAGTGCTGTCAATGAAAACCTCGAATCAATTGGTTCTCGCTGGATCCATTCATATTTGGAACACATCAATGAAGCCAGCGAGATCTAATCGATCCCTCACGCTCGGCTTAAGAGCGAGCGAAGCGCAATCGGCAGGGAACAAGCCCCGCGTAGAAAAGAACCCGGCACCCTATAAGTGCCGGGTTCTCTAAGTCAGCTATATCAAAGAGCTAATTTACTCAATGATCGTGGAGACGATGCCCGAACCGACGGTGTGGCCACCCTCGCGGATAGCGAAGCGCAGGCCCTCCTCCATGGCGATCGGGTGAATGAGGTCGCCCTCGATGGTGATGTGGTCACCAGGCATAGCCATCTCGGTGCCCTCGGGCAGCTTGACCGTACCGGTAACGTCGGTGGTACGGAAGTAGAACTGAGGACGATAACCATCGAAGAACGGGGTGTGACGGCCGCCCTCCTCCTTGGTCAGAACGTAGATCTCGCCGGTGAACTTGGTGTGCGGGGTAACCGAACCGGGCTTGCAGAGAACCTGGCCGCGCTCGATGTCCTCGCGCTTGATGCCGCGGAGCAGCAGACCGACGTTGTCGCCAGCCTCGCAGAAGTCCATGGACTTACGGAACATCTCGATACCGGTAACGACGGTGTTCTGGGTATCCTTGATGCCGACGATCTCAACGGGCTCGTTGAGCTTGAGCTCACCGCGCTCGACACGGCCGGTAGCAACGGTACCACGGCCGGAGATGGTCATAACGTCCTCAACGGCCATCAGGAACGGGAGGTCGTTGTTACGAGCAGGCGTCGGGATGTACTCGTCGACGGCCTTCATGAGCTCGCGGATAGCGTCCATCCACTTGGCGTCGCCCTCGAGA
>USHS01000126.1 GCA_900554585.1 uncultured Collinsella sp. | reverse complement strand
GCGCAAACGAGCGAACCTCGTCCTCGGTGCGGGTGCCATAAGGGCAGCGCTTAGTGTCACCGAAATAGTAGACGGACTCGTGCGGAAGCGCCGTTGCGATCGCTCGCGCGACCGTTAAGCCGCCCAGGCCCGAGTCGAACACGCCGATCGGACGCGTGTCCCCAGCCATATTATCGATATCGGACATTACCTCACCAGATTCTCTCTCGAAAAATGCGACCACGCGTGATGCGTCGCACTACGAACGGGCCGCGACCAACAGCTCGGCCGTTGCCACCCAACCGTCGACAATCTTGCCGCGCGTTACATAGGCATTGTCGCAGGCATCCAAGAACTCCGGGGCACCGGCGCTCGTCAGACCGTTCTCGACCAGGCAGAACATGCCCACATGGTCGGCCATGTAGAAGTCGGACTCGGAGTCGCCGAGCGCAAGCGTCTCCTCGCGCTCGATCCCCAGGTGCTCGCAGAAGCGCGCAATGGCAACGCCCTTGTTGAGCCCCGCCGGATTGATGTTGAAGGCGCGACCGTCCTCGGCGCGATTAAGCTCGAGCGTCGTCGGCTTAGACAGGTGAGTCAGATGGCCGTTGCAAGCCCAGACCAGACCGCAGCCGGCCTCGTCCAGGATGGCCTGGACCTCATCGTCGGGTACATCGCCGCGCATGCCGACGGTGACCTCACGGTACTTGTAGCCGGTCGACATGTCGTTGTGGTATTCGATCTTGTGCGGCCAGCGGGCAAGGATCTTCTCGCACACGCCGGTCTGCTCGATCACCTGGTGCGGCGTGAGACCGCAGGCGGGGTCGTAGGGCATGTCGCCCGTCAGGTACTCCCAGTCGTTGGCCTTGAGGTCGTACATGACCAGGCCGCCCATCTCGCCGATGTAGGAGTTGAGGCCGAGCACGCGGGCGTCCTCATGGATCATGGTGCGATTGCGACCCGAGGTGGGGACCACCTGGATGCCGGCACGAGCGAGCGCGACAACCGCCTCGACGAGCTTGGTCGAGGGATTGCCGTCGTTATCGCGCAGCACGCACGAGCCGGGGGCGAGCATCGTGGCGTCCAGATCGGTAAAGACATACTTGACCTTGGCAAGGCGCTCGCGCATCTCGCCCGAAAGCTCGGCAACGGTCGGCAGGATGTTGTGGGACATGGTCACTCCGTTTACATAGAAGGGGCTGGTCTAGGCGTCGTACGCCGCAAGGGTGCGCTTGAGAATCGAACCGTCGCGCTCACAAGGCTCGGGTCCGTTCTTGCGCAGCATACACTCTTCCTCGCCCTTACCGGTCACGATGACCACGGCAGGACGGACAGTTTCGCGCACGGCAGTCTCGATAGCGGCAACGCGATCAGTCACGATTTGCCAGTTATCATTTCCCTGCGCTTGAACGTTGCGCGCGATCTCGGCGCAGATGTCCTCGACATCCTCGGGGCCGGGGTCATCCTCGGTAATCACGATTCGGTCGGCATACTTGCCAGCGGCGATGCCCATCGTGGTGCGTCGATCGACACCCTTACCGCCCGTAGCGCCAAATACAACCGCCAGCTCGCGCTCGGGATAGTTCTCGCGTAAGTCGCGCAGGAGTGTCTCGAGGCTCATGCCGTTATGTGCAAAATCGACGATGCCCAGGATTTTGCCCGATACGGACGGATAGAGCTCCATACGACCGGGAACGAAGACGCCCTCAAAGCCATGGACGATACCCTCTTCGGAAATGCCCAGGGCCTCGGCGCAGGCAATAGCGGCAAGCGCGTTGGACACATTGAACTTAACCGGCGTGGGAATCACAATGTCACGCGTAAAACGGGGCGTGCGCACCGTTGCCACCACGCCGCAGTCGCCATAGCGAATCGCCAGCGCAAGCACGTCGGCACGCTCGTCGGTCAGGGAGAACGTCACCGTACGTTCGCAACGAGATGCCGCCTCGAGCACGCGATCGACCTTATCCATATCGAGATTGACCACGGCAAAACGGCTCTGCAAGAAGATTTTGAGCTTGCTGGCAAAGTAATCCTCGAGCGTCGGATGCTCAATCGGCGAAATGTGATCCTCGCCGATATTGGTAAAGGCGCCGACTTCAAAGTCAATCTTGCCCGTACGCTCGTATTTGAGGCCCTGACTCGATGCCTCCATAACCAGCCACGGGGCACCCGCCTCCGCAGCATGTGCGATGCGAGACTGCAGCAGGAAGGATTCGGGGGTCGTCAGCTTGGAAGGGCCCGTCTCGATGCCATCGTCGAACTCAATGCCCGTATTAAGAGCGGGTCGATGACAGCCCGTAAGCTTGGCCTCGTTGGCGAGGATGCCGCGCAGATAAAAGCTGCAGGTCGACTTGCCCTTGGTGCCTGTAAAGGCGCAGACCTTCACCTTACCCGACGGGTGCCCATAAAAGGCATCTGCCACCACGGCGAGCGTGCGACGAATATCGCTCACAATCACCGCGGGAAGATCAACATCGTAATCGACCTCGGAAACGTAGGCCACGGCGCCATCGGCGATTGCCGAAAGCAGGTACTCGCGCTTAAACGCACGGCCTTTGCAGACAAACAACGTGCCCGGACGCACCTGGCGCGAGTCATCAGTCGCAAACTCAATGCGCTGGTCGCACGAAGCGCTCGGTCTGGAAACAACAAGGTCATCTTCCTCGAGCAACTCTATATAGCGCATCAGAGTTAGCTTCTCTTGTGTCGGACTCGACATACAAAGACCTCTCTCGCTAAATTAGCCTTAAAGGGCAGAAGACGTCCCGCGGCAGAAACGATGAAACATTCTGTATTATCAACCATCCTAATATGCTACCTGACCTTGCGCGCATCACAGCCTTCTAAAAAATTGCATGGACTGTGCCGTGGTCTAATAAATGGCAACAGTGTTCACCCCGTGTAAAACCAAGGAAATCTGGGTGCTGTTCTTTAACATAGCGTTCGCAACCACGTCCCGCCGCTTCGCCTGAAGATCGGGACGTGGTTTTTTCGGTTCGCTCGGCGCTTATGCCCTATCACGAAACAAAAGATTGGCATGATAGTAAAGATTATTTGACATCAGCTGCCGCAATCCTTGCGGCAGTACACCTGAGCCGTCAGCAGAAAGGATCTTGCATGTGCGGTTTTGTCGGTTTTACCGGTACAGATGAACAGAGTGAGCTGGTTCTCACGGCCATGATGAATCGCATCATCCACCGTGGTCCCGATATGGGCGGCCAGCATATCGTCGACAACGTTGCCCTTGGTTTTCGTCGTCTTTCGATTCTCGATCTTTCCGAAGCTGGAGCCCAGCCCATGTCGAGCGACGACGGCAAGGTCACGATTGTCTTCAACGGAGAGATCTACAACTTCCAGGAGCTTCGTGCCGAGCTGGAGGCGGCCGGCTACGCCTTCCACTGCAACGCTGATACCGAAGTCCTGGTACACGGTTACGAGGAGTGGGGCGAGGACCTGGTCAACCGTCTGCGCGGCATGTACGCGTTCGTGATTCACGACCAGAACAAGAACAAACTCTTTGGTGCTCGTGACATCTTTGGTATCAAGCCGTTCTATTACTACCAGGCATCCGATGGCTCGCTGCTGTTTGGCTCCGAGATCAAGAGCTTCCTGGACCATCCCAAGTTTGAGAAGGCTGTCAACCACGACGCGCTGCGCCCCTACCTGACGCTGCAATTCCCTGCCACGGAGGAGACCTTCTTTAAGGGCGTGTTCAAGCTTGCCCCGGCGCATTGTTTTACGTATGACCTGACGACCAACACCATGGACATCAAGCGTTACTGGAGCTGTGACTTCACCGACGACAACTCCAAGACCTTCGAGGAGTACGTGGACGAGTGCGACAAGGTCGTGCACGAAAGCGTCGCTGCGCACCGAATCGCCGATGTTAAGGTGGGCTCGTTCCTTTCTGGCGGTGTGGACTCCAGCTACATTGCCGCCTGTCTCATGCCCGACACCACGTATTCTGTCGGCTTCGATTACAAGAACTTCAACGAGACCAACTACGCCGCCGAGCTTTCCGACAAGCTGGGCATCAAGAACGTGCGCAAGATGATTACCGCCGATGAGTTCTTTGATGCACTGCCCGATATCCAGTACCACATGGACGAGCCGCAATCGAACCTATCCAGCGTGCCGCTGTACTATCTGGCGCAGATGGCTTCCAAGGAGGTCACCGTCGTCCTTTCGGGCGAGGGTGCCGACGAACTGTTTGCCGGCTATGAGTGGTACGAGGACACCCCCGAGATGCGCACCTTTAAGAAGCGCGTGCCGCTCGGCGTACGTCGCGCCCTGGGCTCACTCGTTCAGCATCTCCCCTACTTTAAGGGCCACAACTTCCTGACGAAATGCGCCGAGGTTCCCGAGCGCTGGTATGTGGGTCAGGCAAAGGTGTTCGATCCCTCCGAGGTCGACGAGGTGCTCAAGCCCGCTTACGACACCGGCAAGAACGCCGCCGAGATGTGCGCCGAGTACTACAAGCAGGTTCCCAACTGCTGCGAGCTTTCCAAGAAACAGTATCTGGATATGAACATGTGGCTGCCGGGCGACATTCTGCTCAAGGCCGACAAGATGTGCATGGCGCATTCTCTGGAGCTTCGCGTCCCGTTCCTGGACAAGAAGGTCATGGAGTTTGCCGAGCACATTCCCGCCAACTACCGTGTTAACGAAGAAGGCTGCAAGCTCGTTCTGCGTCACGCTGCCAACCGCACGTTGCCCGACGAGTGGGCAACGCGCAAGAAGGTGGGCTTCCCCGTACCGGTCAAGTTCTGGCTGCGCGAGCAAAAGTACTACGACTACGTAAAGGAATACTTCACCGCGCCGTGGGCTGCTGATTTCTTTGACACCGATGCGCTCATGAAACTGCTCGACGATCACTTTAAGGGTCGCGCGCTCAACCAGCGCAAGATCTATACCACGCTGACGTTCCTCATTTGGTACAAGCGCTTCTTTATCGACGAGGACAAGGGCGCTAAAGTCGCCGCTTAGTTTTCGTTATGAATTAGCGGTGAACCACGCAGGGTTTCCGCTATACTCAATCCCTGCGGGCGATTGGCGCAACGGTTAGCGCAGGTGCTTTACACGCACAAGGCTGGGGGTTCGAATCCCTCATCGCCCACCATTGAATTGGAAACGG
>USHS01000125.1 GCA_900554585.1 uncultured Collinsella sp. | reverse complement strand
CATCCAGGTCGCGCGAAAACTCGGCATTGCGCACTTGCTTGACGATGTCCGCATAGCCAGACGCATCGACCTTAAAAACTTCGCCACAATGCGGGCACTTGATCTCGTTCATAGCAGCTCCTCGATGGACGCAAATTTCAACCGCTTACACTCTACCGCGCCGCACGGACAAAAAAGACGCCGCCGCCATAATGGCAACAGCGCCAGAACCACCACAAAGGTGCCTGTCCTTTGTGGTGGTTCGAGAATTACAGTCCAAAGAAGCTCAAGATCTGGTCTCGGCTTACGGGCTTGTACTCGTTGGCGTCGAGGCCCACATCGTAGCGATAAATGGGGCGCTCGCGATCGCGGTTGCGCGCGTTGGTGCGGTCTCCCCTGCTGTGGATATGCCCGTGCAGCATGATGGCGCCACGCGCCTTGCCATTCCAGCTGAGCATGGGGTAATGGCTCAACACCAGGCGATGGCCCTTGGCATAGCCGGGAGCAATCTCCAGGTAATCACGCACGTCTTCCCAGATTTGGGGCGCAGCTGGATCTTCCCAGTCACCGTCATGGTTGCCACGGATGAGCGTTACGTTCTGACATTCGATGCGCTCGCGCAGGCGCACAGCATCCGCCAGGGGCAAACGATAGGTAAAGTCTCCCAAGATATAGAGACGGTCGTCCGCCGCCACGCACTCATTCACGGCATCGATGACCTTGCGGTTCATCTCCTCGACCGAATCAAACGGTCGATCCATGTCGTGCAGGATATTCGTGTCGCCCAGGTGCAGGTCGGCGGTAAACCACATCATCGTCTCTGTCCTCATTTCGCAACGTGTTCAACTCGTGCTAAGTATACAGACGCAGCGATGCGGCGGTTATCCAAAGAGCCCGCCGAACAGTCCGCGGCGGCGCTTGTCTTGCTTTTTCGAAGCGTCACCCTGAGTTTTCTTGTCCTGCCGCTTCTTACGGTCCTGCTCCAGCTCATCATCGTCGAGCAGCATATCCCACTCAAACGGGTCATCCGTCAGATCGAACAGGCCATCGTCATCAAACATGGCAGCCTCCCTTACCGACTAGCGAGCATCCACCACGTAGAGGCCAACGCGCACCTGGTGCCACGGGCTACGCTCGGGGGCAACCTGCTGCACGCGCGCCTCAAATACACCCTCGTGTCCGTAATACATCATCACGGATAGCAGGCTGACCTCGTTTCCTGGAACATAGCCGAGCTTGGTGTTGCCGTAATAGATCGCAACCGCCTCAGGGTCATGGGGATTATCGCGCTCGGCACAAAGCGTCAGCTTATCGCCGACCTTAAGATCGCCCAGGACCAAGGCACCGTCGGCATACTGAAATCCTGCGATATGAAACGACAAAAGAACACGTGAAGGCTCGTACATGGCAGCTCCTCTAACGGCCGGATAACCCGGCGCTTAACCTTATTGAGAAGTCTACGAACTCGTGCGGACATCATTTCGCCCGCAACTAAGCAGCGTTTCCGCACCAATAGTCATAGGCGGATTGCCAAGGGTCGCTCGCACCGTTTGAAGCAAACGCTGCCTCGTTATTGTCAGCATATTCATCCGGGCTCGCGTAGTCTGTCGGATCGTCAGGCACCGCATCGAGAGTGCCTTTGTCGACCATCGCGCCACTCGCCGTACGATCGGGCAGGTCTCGACCGAGGATTTGCCCAGGCACTGCCCAGTAATTACTGCCCTGGTTATACTTGCTAACCTTTATGACTCGGCCATCGCGGACAATGGCCCCAAACACCACATCATCCGTTCCATTCTGAGCACGCCAATAATACGGAGTTCCACCAGAGAACAGGCTGCCGCCGCTGATGACTTCCCCCTCTTCGTCATGTACGCCAAGCCAGGTTTGATCAATCAGGCTCGAGTCCATATCTTTAAAAGGAAGCCCCTCGGCAATCGCTTTCCCATCAGGGCGCTCGGTCAATGCGGGCTTTTGCTCCGGCTCTTGCCCTGACTCAAGCTCGGCCAGCATGGCTTCAATTTCAGCGGATGTATGAACAAATGGGGACGAGCCCGCTTTCTCTTGGGCAGACGAGGCACCGTCTCCGCTCGAGTCCGACGCGGCGGGCGAGCATGCCGCCAGACAGAACAATGCCGCTGTTACCGCCAAGGATATGCCAGCGAATCTACGGATACCGTCTATCAATCCCATTGACCCCACCCGCGCCCTATCTTATCTAATTCTAATGCACAAACATGCGCACGAACTTGTGCTTCCAGCTTGCGTAAGGAGCATAGCGAAATGGCACGTCCAGCCACGTTGCCTTGTTCACGATGCTCTTCTTATGGCTAAACGTATCGAAGCTCTCGCGTCCATGGTACTGCCCCATACCGCTCGCCCCCACGCCGCCAAAGCCCATATGGCTCGTAGCCAAGTGCATGATGGTGTCGTTAACGCAGCCGCCACCAAAAGGCACGTAACGCACAAAACGCTGCTGAGCTGCGCGATCCTGGCTAAAGATATACAGGGCCAGCGGCGTCGGGCGATTCGTAATGAATGCCTCGGCCTCATCCAAGCTCTCAAACGACAGCACCGGTAAGATGGGACCGAAAATCTCCTCCTGCATTACGGCATCATCGGGGGTCACGCCGTCCAAAATCGTCGGCTCGATCTTGAGCGAAGCCTCGCGCGCGGTACCTCCAAGCACGACCTTGTCGGGATCGATCAGCCCACGCACGCGCGCAAAATGCTTGGCGTTGACGATATGCCCATAGTCCTCGTTATCGAGTGGATGGTCGCCAAACATACGGCGGGCCTCTTCCTTGATGAGGCCCAGCAGCTCGTCGTGCACGCTCGTATCGACCAGCAGGTAGTCGGGCGCCACGCAGGTCTGCCCCACGTTGAGCCATTTACCAAAGGCGATACGCCGTGCCGCAAACTTCAAGTTTGCCGTCGCATCCACGATGCAGGGACTCTTTCCGCCCAGCTCAAGCGTCACGGGCGCAAGGTTTTTACTTGCGCGCTCCATGACGAGTTTGCCGACCGGAACGCTACCGGTAAAGAAAATCTTGTCCCAGCACTCATCGAGCAACGCTTCGTTCTCGGCGCGCCCGCCCTCGACAACCGTCACCAGACGCGGATCAAATGCCTCTTCACAGATTTGCTTGAGCACCGCGCTCGATGCCGGAGCATATGCACTCGGCTTGATGACCACGGTATTGCCCGCGGCAAGGGCTCCGGCGAGCGGCTCGAGCGTCAGCAAAAACGGGTAGTTCCAGGGCGCCATGATGAGCGTGACGCCATAGGGCACGGCTTGCGTTTTGCACACACTCACGGCGTTGGCAAGATCGCACGGACGCAGGCGCGGACGACTCCATCGAACCACGTGAGCAATCTGATGACGAATCTCGGAAAGCGACGTGCCGATCTCGCACATATATGCCTCGTCATGCGACTTTCCCAAATCGGTCTTGAGCGCATGGGCAATATCGGCCTCGTGCGCCCGGACCGCATCGCGTAAACTCACGAGCGCGCGACGTCGAGCATCGACATCAAACGTAGCGTGCGTCTTAAAGTAGGTGCGCTGATCGCCGACGATGCGCGCAATTTCCCCGGTGTTCATGGACCCTCCTAGTTCTCGCCCTCAAACATACCACCTGCAACGACTTCGTACATATGCTCGAGCTCCAAGCGGTCCATCAAAAGCGGAACGGGGTACAGGGGATTGGCCTCGGCATCGGCATGCGCCGCCATCTCAGGAATGTCGGAGCGGCGAATACCTGAGACATATTTGGGGATTCCCAGGGCCCCGTTCATGCGGTCGACCCAATCGATAAAGGCCTCGGCCGCAAGACTATCCTGTGCGGTAGCCGGCGCAATGCCCGCCATGCGAGCGAGGTCGGCAAGCTTGGGGGCGGCGGCGTCACCATAAGCGCGAAGCATGTGCGGCAGGATGATCGCGTGGGCCAAACCGTGCGGAATTCCGTATCGGCCGCCCAGACTGTGCGCGATGGCATGCACATATCCGACATAGGAGCGGGTAAACGCAACACCCGCCTTATACGCCGCCGAAAGCATATTGTGACGTGCACGCATGTTGTCGCCATGCTCATAGGCCTCGAGCAAATTGTCGTGGATGAGCTGAACCGCCTGTCGCGCCATCTTGCGCGTATAGGGCGTGGTGCTTCGCCCGATAAAGGCCTCGACGGCATGCGTCAGGGCGTCCATGCCCGTCTGCCCCGTAATGGAGGCGGGCAGGCCGCGCGTAAACTCGGGGTCGTGCACCGCAAGGCGCGGGATAAGCACAAAGTCGTTAATGGGGTACTTGTAGTGCGTCTCATCATCGGTAATTACCGCCGCAAGCGTGACCTCGCTTCCCGTGCCCGCCGTGGTGGGAACAGCGATGAGCAGCGGCAGGCGACGATGAATCCGCAGCAGCCCGCGCATCTTGTTGATGGGCTTGTTTGGCTGCGCGATGCGTGCTCCCACGCCCTTGGCACAGTCCATGGCCGAGCCACCGCCAAAGCCGATAATGGCCTGGCAGGCGCTCTCTCGATACAGGGACGCCGCTTCCTCCACGTTTGAGACCGTGGGGTTCATACGCGTTTCGGCATAGACCGTAACGCCAATCCCCTGAGCCGTAAGCGCACGCTCGAGTGATGCCGTGAGCCCCAAACGTGCAATACCAGGGTCTGTCACGATAAGGACCTTCTGGATCGAGCGCTTTTGAAGCACCGCGGGCACATCCTCGGCATGCTCCAAAATGCGCGGCTCGGTATAGGGCAGGATCGGCAATGCAATGCGAAAAACCGTCTGATATGTTCGGCACCAGGCACGACTGGCTAGATGCATAAAGGAAACTCCCTTATTTGTTGATAGGTCAACATTTGCTCGACCGATTGTACTCAGCGGAGATCGCAGACGGCCCGCCAATCGTTAATCAATCAACATCTTCATATCTCAAAATTGTTTTATTAAAAAACATTCCTAATAGGCTTCACATTTGGTCGCATTTATGGATAATAGAACTCGTCAAGACGCACGTCCGGAGAGGGCCCTTACGGGACCGGACGAGCGCGCAATCGCCATCGATCGAAAGGATCGAATCATGAAGTTTGTTTGCCCCGTTTGCGGTTATGTGGAAGAGTTCGACGGCGACCAGCTGC
>USHS01000124.1 GCA_900554585.1 uncultured Collinsella sp. | reverse complement strand
CAAGGGTAGCGCCGCTGCTGCCGAGTCCGTCTCCGGCGAGGTGACCTACGACGGTGCCTCCTCGTTCCAGGCTCTCGTCGAGGCTGCTGCCGAGAAGTTCATGGACGCCAACCCCGACGTCTCCGTCTCCGGCTCGGGCAACGGTTCGGGCAAGGGCCTGACCGCTGTCGCCGCCGGCACCGTCACCATTGGTAACTCCGACGTCTTCGCCGAGACCAAGCTCGAGGCCGACCAGGTCAAGAACCTCGTCGACCACGAGGTCGCCGTCGTGGGCATGGGCCCCGTCGTCTCCAAGAATGTGACGGTCGACGATCTGTCCCTCGAGCAGCTCAAGGGCATCTTCTCCGGCCAGATCACCAACTGGAACGAGGTCGGCGGCGACGACGCCAAGATCGTCGTCCTCAACCGCAAGGCCGGCTCCGGTACCCGCGCCACCTTCGAGGCCGCCGTCTTTGGCGACGAGACCGTCGACTTTAAGGGCGACGCCGAGCTCGACAAGTCCGGCGATGTCCAGACTCAGATGGCCAGCACCGACAACGCCATTTCCTACCTGGACTTCTCGCACTTCGATGACTCCAAGTTCAACGCCATCAAGGTCGAGGGCGTCGAGCCCAAGAGCAAGAACGTCACCGACGACTCCTTTAAGATCTGGGCGACCGAGCACATGTACTGCGCTAAGGACGCCGACGAGGCCACCAAGGCCTTCTTGGAGTTCATGCTTTCCGACGATGTCCAGGGCAAGCTCGTCGAGGAACAGGGCTTTATCCCCGTCTCTGCCATGAAGGTCGCCAAGGACGCCAGCGGCAAGGTCTCAGCTAAATAAGTAATCGCCCCCGGAAAGGTTTGCAATGGCAAAACAGCTGCCAAAGCGCGACCTTGAGAACGTGGGCCTGGGCGTCACGGGCGCGTGCGTAGCGCTCGTGACGCTTGTTGTTGCCGCGCTTATCTTCATGGTCGCCCAAAAGGGCCTCTCGGCTTTTCTCAGGGATGGCGTTTCGGTCGTCGAGTTCTTCACCGGCACCAAGTGGGACCTGGCCAACACAGCCGAAAACGGTCTGCCTTACACCGGCGCCCTGCCTCTGATCGTCACCTCGTTTGCGGTCATGGTGCTCTCCACGCTCATCGCGCTGCCCATCGCCATCGGCTCTGCCATCTTTGCGGTCGAGATTAGCCCTAAGTTTGGTTCCAAGGTCTTTCAGCCGCTCATTGAGCTTTTGACCGGTATTCCCCCGGTCGTCTTTGGCCTGATCGGTTTTCACGTGGTCGTCGGCCTTATGAAGAGCGTTTTCCACGTGAGTACGGGCCTGGGCATCCTGCCTGGCGCCATCGTGCTGGCCGTCATGATCCTGCCGACGATGACCACCCTTTCGGTCGATGGCCTGCGCGCCGTGCCCGACAGCTACCGTCAGGGTTCGCTTGCTCTGGGCTATACCCGCTGGCAGACCATCTGGCACGTGGTACTCAAGTCTGCCATGTCGTCGCTCATGACCGCGGTCATCCTCGGTATGACCCGCGCCTTTGGCGAGACGCTCGCCGTGCGCATGGTTATCGGCGGCATCGAGGCCATGCCGACGTCGCTGCTGTCGCCGGCGTCCACCATCACCACCACGCTCACCACGTCCATGGCGGTCTATGCCGAGGGCTCGGCGCAGGACGACGTCCTGTGGGCGCTTGGTCTGCTGCTGATGGGCATGAGCCTCATCTTCATCCTGATCATCCACTTTATCGGCCGCAAGGGGGCAAAGGCTCGTGGCTAGCACGCGCATCCATATCGACGAGACGAGACTCGGGCGGGTCCAAAGGCAGGACCGCATCGCCACGGGCGTGCTGACAGCAATCGTCGCCATCGTCATGCTCATCGTCATCTCCATGGTGGCCTATATCCTGTTCGAGGGCGTCTCGATGCTGTTCCAGCCAGGGTTTCTCACGCAGCCCGCGCGCGCCAACGGAACCCAAGGCGGCGTGCTCTACCAGCTATTCGACTCGTTCTACCTGCTGCTGATCACCCTGGTCATCTCGGTGCCCATCAGTCTGGGCGGGGCGGTCTTCCTGGTTGAGTACGCGCCGAACGGCCCTATCCGCGACATCGCCTCTACCGCCATCGAGACGCTGTCCTCGCTGCCTTCCATCGTCGTCGGCATGTTCGGCTTTCTGGTGTTCTCGGTGCAGCTGGGCTGGAAGTACTCCATCATCTCCGGCGCCGTCGCGCTCACCATGTTCAACATCCCCATCCTGGTGCGCGTGATTCAGCAGGCGCTCGAGGACGTGCCGCAGGCCCAGCGCGATGCGTGCCTGGCCATGGGCCTTACTCGCTGGGAGGCTACGCTGCACATCCTGATCCCCGAGGCCATGCCTGCCATCGTGACTGGTATCGTGCTTTCGGCCGGCCGCGTGTTTGGCGAGGCCGCGGCACTGCTCTTTACCTCGGGCATGAGCTCGCCGGTTCGCCTGAATTTCTTGAGCTTTAACCTGTCGAGCCCCACCTGCGCCTGGAACGTGTTCCGCCCCGGTGAGTCGCTCGCTGTGCACATCTACAAGATTTACGGCGAGGGCAGCCCCGAGGCTCAGCAGATCGTCTGGGGCACCGCGGCACTGCTGATGATCTGCGTGCTGCTGTTTAACGTAGTCGCCCGTATCGTGGGCAAGCAACTGGCAAGGAAGATGACGGCCGAATGAGCGAGATGAAAGCAACGCCCGCAACCGAAGCGGCATCGTCCGACACTCAAGACTTCCTGTCGAGTGTGGGAGAGAGCGAGAAGCGCGTGCGCGTGAGCGGCAAGGCCGTGAGCGACGAGGTCGTGCTCTCCACCAAGGACGTCAACGTGTACTATGGCGACCACCATGCACTGCACAATACGTCACTCGACTTTCACAAGGGCGAGATCACGGCGCTCATCGGGCCTTCGGGCTGCGGTAAGTCGACTTTTTTGCGCAGCCTCAACCTCATGAATCGCGAGATTCGCGGCTGCCGCGTGGAGGGCGAGATCAACTACCGCGGGCGCAACGTGAACACCAAGACCGAAAACACCTACGAGCTGCGTCGCTCCATTGGCATGGTGTTCCAGCAGCCCAACCCCTTCCGCAAGTCTATTCGCGACAACATCACGTTTGCGCCCAAGCGCCACGGCATCACCGACCGTGACGAGCTCGACCGCATGGTCGAGGAGAGTCTGCGCGGCGCGGCGCTGTGGGACGAGGTCAAGGACAAGCTCGACAAGAGCGCCTACGCGCTTTCGGGCGGCCAGCAGCAGCGTCTGTGCATCGCGCGCACGCTGGCGCTCAACCCCGACGTGATCCTGTTTGACGAGCCCTGCTCGGCGCTCGACCCCATCTCGACGCTGGCGATCGAGGACCTCATGTCATCGATCGTTGCCGACCGCGCCATCGTCATCGTGACGCACAACATGGAGCAGGCGTCGCGCGTGTCCAACCGCACGGCGTTCTTCTACATGGGCGATATGGTCGAGTACGACGAGACTGACGAGATTTTCCAACGGCCCAAGGATAAGCGGCTGAATGATTACCTCACCGGCATGTTCTCCTAGTCCGGGACATGCTTGAGGCCCGCGGCGGCCGCGGTTGCCGCGGGACTGATTGGAGAGGCGGGTCATCTCTTGCGTGAGATGGCCCGCCTTTTTGCTCCGCGACCGAAACGACCACCACAAAGGGGACAGGCACCTTCGTGGTGGTTTGGGGTGGGGCTCGCTGCTATCATGGACAACGTTGAATTTCTACGAAGGAGCAGGGCATATGGCGATTCTTTTGGGATGCGATTCCGTCAGCCTAGAGTTTCCCACCAAGCATATTTTCGATAGCGTGACGCTCGGCGTGGGCGAGGGCGACCGTATTGGTATCGTCGGCAAAAACGGCGACGGCAAGTCGACGCTGCTGAGCGTACTCGCCGGCACGTTGGAGCCCGACGACGGCCGCGTGACGCATCGCCGCGACACGACGATCGGATTGCTCGGCCAAAAGGACAACCTGGTCGATACCGATACCGTGCACCATGCCGTCGTCGGTGACACGCCCGAGTACGAGTGGGCCTCGAGCCCGCGCACGCGTCAGATCCTGGCCGGTCTTATTAGCGACGTGCCCTGGGAGGGCACGGTGGGCGAGCTTTCGGGCGGTCAGCGCCGTCGCGTGGACCTCGCGCGTCTGCTGATCGGCGACTACGACGTGCTTATGCTCGACGAGCCCACCAACCACCTGGACATGCGCACCATCAACTGGCTCGCGCGTCACTTAAAGGCCCGCTGGCAGCGCGGCCAGGGCGCCATGCTCGTGGTCACGCACGACCGCTGGTTCCTGGACGAGGTCTGCACCAGCATGTGGGAGGTCCACGACGGCCGGGTTGATCCCTTCGAGGGCGGTTACTCGGCCTACATCCTGCAGCGTGTGGAGCGCGACCGCATGGCTGCGGTTACCGAGGAGCGCCGTCGCAATATGGCGCGCAAGGAGCTCGCGTGGCTGAGCCGCGGTGCCCAGGCGCGCTCCACCAAGCCCAAGTTTCGCGTGGACGCCGCTCGCGAGCTCATCGCCGACGTACCGCCTGTGCGCGACGAGCTGGAGCTCAAGCGCCTGGCGGTGAGTCGCCTGGGCAAGCAGGTTATCGACGTTGTCGACGTGGACGCCGGCTATGCGGATACCGATGGCGCGCCCAAGCAGGTGCTCTCCGATGTGACCTGGCTCATCGGTGCGGGCGACCGCTATGGCCTTTTGGGCGAGAACGGCGCTGGCAAGTCGACGCTGCTCGATGTGATCCAGGGCAAGATTGAGCCCACACGCGGCCGTGTGAAGATTGGCCAGACAGTACGCTTTGGCGTGCTGTCGCAGCAGCTCGAGGAGCTCGAACCCTACATGGGCGACACGATCCGCGAGGTGCTCGGCAACTATAAGAAGTACTACGTCATCGACGGCAAGGAGACTTCGCCCGAGAAGCTCTGCGAGCGCCTGGGCTTTACGACCCAGCAGCTCTGGAGCCGCATCGGCGATCTTTCGGGCGGCCAGCGCCGTCGCCTGTCGCTGTTGCTGACGATTCTGGACGAGCCCAACGTGCTTATCCTGGACGAGCCCGGCAACGACCTCGACACCGATATGCTCGCCGTCATGGAGGATTTGCTCGATACTTGGC
>USHS01000123.1 GCA_900554585.1 uncultured Collinsella sp. | reverse complement strand
TTTGACGTCGAGGTCGCCTTCCCCAAGACGTTCCCCGAGAACGTCCTGGCCGACGTTATCGCCGCCAATGGCCTGAAGCAGCTGCACACCGCCGAGACCGAGAAGTACGCCCACGTGACGTTCTTCCTCAACGGCGGCATCGAGGAGCCCAAGGAGGGCGAGGAGCGCGTGCTCGTCGCTTCTCCCAAGGTCGCTACCTACGACCTGCAACCTGAGATGAGCGCTCCCGAGGTTACCGAGAAGCTTGTCGCCGCCATCAACGAGGATCGCGCTGATTTCTACATCGTGAACTTCGCAAACTGCGACATGGTTGGTCACACCGGTGTCTTCGACGCTGCCGTTAAGGCCGTCGAGGCTGTTGACGATGCCCTGTCCAAGGTTGTCCCGGCGATTCTCGCTAAGGGCGGCTTTGCGCTGATTACCGCCGATCACGGCAACGCCGATCACATGTTTGACGTTGCTTCCGACGGTTCCAAGCATCCGTTCACGGCTCACACCACCAACCGCGTGCCGTTCATCATCGTTGATGAGAAGGCACAGCTCACCGGTATCGAGGACGGCCGTCTTTCCGATATCGCTCCGACCATGCTCACCATGGCTGGTATTGAGCCTTCCGCCGAGATGACGGGTCGCGTACTCGCCACCGAGGCCTAATAGAAAACAAATACCGTTTTCTAGTAAGGGGGTTGTCCACAACCGGACAACCCTCTTTTTTGCGCTATTTCTACCTCGTCACCAAATGGCTGATGGGGGAGTGCTGGGGGTTGTGGTACAGTACTGGAGTTTGAATTGTTCTATTAAGGAGCTTATCTATGGGTCCGTTCCAGATTCTTCTGTTTGTCGTTTGGGCTGTCTCTGCCGTGGCGCTGACGATTCTCGTCCTGATGCATTCCGGTAAGGGCACCGGCGTTTCGGATATGATCGCTAGCTCGCTGTATAACTCCAGCTCTGCCACGGGCGTCATGGAGCAGAACCTCGATCGCCTGACGGTAATTATGGCCGTCGTTTTTGCCGTGTGTGTCGTCCTGTGCATGTTCTTCTTCCCGCAGGGTATCGTCGGCTACTAAGCACGAGCCACATAAATACTTGAAAAGGGTTCTGCAAGTGCGGGACCCTTTTTGTTTACATATTTGTAACAGAGCCAAAATATCCCCACATACTTCGCCCAACTAAAGAAATTCTCGACCGTTGACGGGAATTAGCCCCAAATCGTGTATAAAATGCGCTAATGTATTGCGAAACGTTGGTTCGTTGTGCATATCCAGCCATAGCAACGGGCGGCGTTTTGATGGTTCGGATCGGATTGTCTCGACATGTGTCCGACTGAACATTTCTTTGTCCTATCTCATAAGGAGGATGGCATGGCTGATTCTATGTTCCACCAGCCCGTTATGGGTCGTCGCGCCTTTGTCGGCGGTACCCTTGCTGCGAGCTCCATGGCTTTTCTTGCCGCATGCGGCAAGAAGGGCGGCGACGCTTCCGGTTCTGAGTCCGGTTCGAAGCTGAACTTCTACATCAACAACCCGGTCTGCATCGACCCCTACAATGTCCAGGAGGACCAGGGCACTCAGGTCGAGTACCAGCTCTTTGATGCTCTGACCTCTTATGACGCCGAGAAGGGCGAGATCGTTCCGCTGGCTTGCGAGTCCTTCGAGGCCAACGACGACGCCACCGAGTTCACCTTCAAGATCAAGAAGGCCAAGTTCCACAACGGTGACGACGTTACCTCCAAGTCCTTCAAGCTCGGTTGGGAGCGTCTGGTCAACACCAAGTCGGCTGTCGCTACCGAGTACGGCCCTTCCGAGGTCTCCTATCACCTCTCCATGGTCGAGGGCTATGACGATCTGCTTGCCGGTAACGCTACCGAGCTCAGCGGTGTTACCTGCCCCGACGATGAGACCCTCGTCGTCAAGCTGGCTTCCGCTTACGCCGACTTCCCCTTCGTCGCCTCTCACCCGGCTCTGGCCCCGGTTCCCGAGTGCGCCGAGTCCGATGTCAAGAGCTTCTACCTCGCCCCGGTCGGTAACGGCCCGTTCATGATGGACGGCAAGTGGGAGGATGGCCAGGAGATCAACGTCAAGAAGTTCGACGATTACTATGGCGACAAGGCCAAGATCGATGGCATCCACTTCCAGGTCATCAAGGACATGGAGACCGCTTACAAGGAGTTCCAGGCCGGTAACCTCGATGTCTGCGACGTTCCCGTCGCTCAGATTGATGCCGCCAAGAAGGATCGCGGCGTGTCCAAGGACGGCTACACCATGGGTGACGGCGAGCGCATGCTGCTCGGCGCCGAGCCTTCCACGTACTATCTGACCTGCAACACCACGGCCGAGCCGTTCAGCAACGCCGACCTGCGCAGGGGTATCTCCCTGGCCATCAACCGTGAGGCCATCTGCAAGACCATCTTCAAGGGTACCCGTACTCCTGCCGACGGCATTGTTCCTCCGGGCATCGATGGCTACAAGGAGGGCGCATGGGAGTTCTGCGCCTACGATGTCGACAAGGCTAACGAGTACCTCGACAAGGTTGCTCCCGCTGGCGCTAACGGGGATCGTGGCATTAGCGTGACCCTGTCCTACAACCAGGACGGCGGTCACAAGGAGATCATGGAGTCCATCATCGGTGACCTCGCCAAGGTTGGCGTTACCGCTGTCTCCGATACCCCTGAGTGGTCTGCCCTGCTCGAGCAGTATCAGAACTTTAACTATCAGTTCGGTCGTCTGGGTTGGATTGCCGACTACCCGATCATGGACAACTTCCTGTATCCGCTGTTCCACTCCGACTCCCTCGGTGGCGACAACCGCTCCGGTTACAACAACCCCGAGTTCGACGCCAAGGTCGACGAGGCTCGTACTATTGTTGACGACGAGGAGCGCGTCGCTAAGATGCAGGAGGCCGACGCAATGGTCGCTGCCGACTGCCCGGTCATCCCGATTATGTTCTACACGCACACCATCGCCGGCTCCGATCGCATTAAGCACCTCTATGTCGATCCGCAGAAGCACGCCGATCTGGGTACCGCTGAGCTCGCCTAAGAGTTTGCAGCTTCCGTGAGGGTCAAGTATTTACGTAGACCTCATGGGAAACATACAGTTCTCCCTAACCTGGGGTAAACTGGCTGATGGTAATTTTGGGATGCCGGTCTGGCGATCGGCATCCCATTTAGGTTAATCCCTAGATAGGGGAGTGGTATGGGTAAGTACATCGTTAAACGTGTGCTTCAGTTCATCCCGGTGTTTTTGGGCGTTACGCTGATTCTGTTCGCCCTCCAGAATATCGTGCCGGGAGATCCGATCAAGCTGATCGGTGGAGACAAGGCTCTGTCCCCCGAGGTGGAGCTTCAGCTTCGCGTCCGCTATCACCTGGTCCAGACGGACGAGGACGGCAACGCGATCCTTGACGAGAACGGCGACCCCGTTCAAACGTCGCTCGTGGACCGTTACTTGTATTACATGAACGGCCTGCTTCATGGCGATCTGGGCAATTCGTATCAGCGCAAGCTGCCGGTTACGGAAATCTTTGCCCAGAAGTATCCGTATACGGTCAAACTTGCCGCGTGCGCCATCGTGCTCGAGGCAATTATGGGTATCGGTGCGGGTATCATTTCGGCGGTAAAGCGTTATTCCTTCTGGGATATTTTGGTAACGCTCACCACGTCGATCCTCGTTGCGGTCCCGGCCTTCTGGCTCGGTATGTTGCTGCAGCTGTTCTTTGGCGTCATCCTCAAGGACGCCACGGGCGGTGCAATCTCCATGCCGATCTCGGGTGCCGGCGGTTCCAGCTCTCAGTATCAGGATTGGATGCACTATGTGCTTCCGACCATTACGCTGGCTTCGGTTTCGACCGCTTATGCTGCGCGCATTATGCGCTCGCAGCTGCTTGACGTCATGAACCAGGATTACATCCGTACGGCAAAGGCCAAGGGTCTCTCCAATCGTGCGATCATCGTCAAGCATGCGCTTAAGAATGCACTCATCCCCGTCGTTACCTATATTGGTGTCGACTTTGGCGGCATGCTTTCGGGCGCCATCCTGACCGAGACGGTCTTCAACTGGCCCGGTATCGGCTATGAGGTCTATCGCGCCATTAGCATGCGTGACTGGCCCATCGTTATGGGCGGCGTTACGCTCATCGTTGTCGTCGTCATGGTGATCAACCTGCTCGTCGACATTAGCTATGCATTCCTCGACCCGCGCATCCGCCTTGGCGGTCCGTCGGATAAGGCCTAAGGGAGGTACGTCTCATGCAGGAAACTGATTCTCAGTCTCAGGAGCAGGCTACCGCCACCAAGGTCGCATCTGCTCCCGCCAAGTCCCGCACGCTGTGGGGCGACGCTTTTAAGCGTCTTCGTAAGAACAAGCTCGCCGTTATCGGTGTCTGCTGGATCATCATTGTCGTTGTGGTTGCCCTGACCGCAGATCTGTGGGCTAAGCCCTGGCTCGGTTCGCCGACGGCTTCCGATTCGACCACCATGGCCGAGACATCGCTACTGGCTCCGTGTGCCGAGCACCCGTTTGGCACCGATGCCCTCGGTCGCGACATTCTCGTCCGCGTTATCTACGGTGCACGCGTTTCGCTTTCTGTCGGTATCATGGCCACCGCCATCTCCACATTGATCGGCCTGGTCATGGGCGCCCTGGCCGGTTTCTACGGCGGCATTTGGGATACGATCATCATGCGCTGTGCGGACATCTTCCTGGCGTTCCCGTACGTGCTGTTCGTTGTCGCCATGATCGCCGTTATCGGCCGTGGTCTTCAGAACGTCTTTATCGCCATCGGCATTCTTGGCTGGCCTTCGATTGCGCGCGTCTTCCGCTCTGCAATCTTGACGGTCAAGGAAAACGACTATGTTGATGCAGCGCGCGCGATGGGTGCATCTGATGCTCGTATCGTCGTGCGTCACATCTTCCCGAACTCCGTCGCCTCCATCGTGGTCTACGCGACCATGAACATTGGTGGCGCCATTCTGACCGAGTCCGCTCTGTCCTTCCTCGGCATGGGCGTTATTCCGCCTACGCCTTCGTGGGGCTCCATGATTCAGGACGGTCAGCAGTATCTTCTGACCGCTCCCTGGATGATGATCATGCCCGGTCTGGCAATTCTCTCGACGGTGCTCGCCTTCACCCTGCTGGGTGACGGTCTGCGGGATTATCTGGATCCGCGCACTGCAGGGAGGAGGAGAAAATGATGGAAC
>USHS01000122.1 GCA_900554585.1 uncultured Collinsella sp. | reverse complement strand
TTGGTGCGGCTCTTGAGCTGGTCAAAGAAGTCCAGGATGAGCTCGGCGAGCGGCATGTCAAAGCGCATCTCGACCGATTTGCTCGTGAGATGGATCATGTCGGTCGTAATGCCGCGGTGCTCGATAGCGAGCTGCATGACGGCACCCGTATACTCGGGCGGGCAGATAATCTTGGCCTTGAGGTAAGGCTCCTCGATGCGCTCGATGCGCGTAGCCTCGGGCAGATCCTGCGGGCTGCGGACATCAATCATCTCGCCGTCGGTCTTGTAGACGTGATAGTCCACCGAAGGGCTCGTGGCAATAAGATCCAGATTGAACTCGCGCTCCAGGCGCTCCTTGACGACCTCCATATGCAGCAGGCCCAAGAAGCCAACGCGGAAACCAAAGCCGAGCGCCACCGAGGTCTCGGGCTCCCACACCAACGACGGGTCGTTGACATGCAGCTTATCGAGAGCGTCGCGCAGGTTCTCGTAATCCTTGTTGTCGATCGGGAACAGGCCCGTGTAGACCATGGGCTTGGCCTCGCGGTAGCCGGGAAGCGGCTCGGGGCAGGGATTCGACGCCCACGTGAGGGTATCGCCCACGTGCACGGCCTCGGGATCCTTCAGGCCCGTGACCACGTAGCCCACCTCGCCGACCGTCAGTGCGTCGACCGGTGTCTCGGCGGGACGCTTGACGCCCACGCCGTCGACCAAGAAGTCGCCCTCGGCCTGCATCATAAGCAGGGTATCGCCCTTTTTAATGGAGCCGTCAAAGACACGGACCGTAGCAACGACGCCGCGGTACTCATCAAAATACGAGTCCAGGATGAGCGCCTTGAGCGTCGCGTTCGCATCGCCTTTGGGCGGCGAAATCAAAAAGACAATGGACTCCAGCAAATCGTGGATGCCCTCGCCGGTCTTGCCCGATACGCATACGGCATCGTCGGCAGGGATCGCCAGGTCGTCCTCGATCTCGGTCTTGACCTCGTCGGGGTGCGCCGACGGCAGGTCAATCTTGTTGATGGCGGGTACGATATCCAGGTTGGCGTTCATGGCGAGCGTCGCGTTGGAGACGGTCTGCGCCTCGACACCCTGCGTGGCGTCGACGACAAGCACCGCGCCCTCGCAGGCGGCAAGCGAACGCGAGACCTCATAGGTAAAGTCCACGTGGCCAGGCGTATCGATCAGGTTGAACTGATACGTCTCGCCATCGTCAGCGTCATAGGAGACGCGAACGGCATTGGACTTAATCGTGATGCCGCGCTCGCGCTCGATATCCATGGTGTCGAGCAACTGCGACTCCATGTCGCGCTCGTCGACGGTATGGGTGAGCTCGAGGATGCGGTCACTGATCGTGGACTTGCCATGGTCGATGTGCGCAACGATCGAGAAGTTGCGGATGTGGGAAATGTCAATTGAAGTATTCATGCGGACTATCTTACCCGAGCGGTACAAAAAATGGAGCCTGTTCCATAAAACAGGCTCCATTTATGCGCGTAATCTGTGTGGTGTGAAATTTATAACTTAGGCGTTGATGCTGTTCACGAGCTTGGCAAGACCGGACTTGCGGTTGGAAGCCTGGTTCTTGTGGATAACATGCTTGGCGGCAGCCATGTCGAGACGCTTGGTGACGGTCTTGAGGGCGGCCTGGGCCTTCTCGGCGTCGCCCTCGGCGACAGCGGACTGGACGTGCTTGGTCAGCGTCTTGAGCTCGGACTTGACAGCCTTGTTACGCATGCGAGCTGCCTCATTGGTGCGGATACGCTTCTTCTGAGACTTGATGTTTGCCACTTCTGGAGTTCCTTTCGAGTTCCTTGCAAAAAATGTATGACACCTCTGAGACACGGTGAGGTCATGCAAGCGCCTACTATAGCACGCTCCCCCTCAAAGGGATAGAACGAATTTGTCAAATAGGCAGGTATCATCACGATTTTCTCAAGATGTTCGTAATCCAGAGCAAAAGCGCGGTCTGGGAATCGGCCGAACCCTTCAGTGCGAGCTCCACATCGACCGCTCCCTCGAGCGCAGCGACAAGCTCCGCCATCGAAAAGCGGCGTGCCCAGGTCAGGTGATTTTTGACCTGCCAGGCCTGAAGCTTCAGTGTCGCGGCAAGCTCGCGACCCTGCCCACGCGCATCGAGCGCCTTGGCAACGATAAGCTCGCGAATGCGCCCGCACAGCAATGTGTAAGTCCACACGTAGCTCTTGGCGGGCAGTAGATTGAAGAGCTCAAGCGAGCGACGCATGTCACGGGCCGAGACCGCATTGAGAAAGTCCCAGGGTTGAACTTCGGCCGTGCGCACGATCCAGCGCTCCACATCGGAAAGCTCAATTTGCGGCGCCTCGACCATCTGGGCAAGCTTGGCCAAGTCGTTATCGAGCATGCGGGTGTTCTCGCCCGAGCGCGAAACGAGCTCCTCGGCGGCCGCCGTCGAGATGGACTTTCCGTGCTGCGACGCCATCTGCTGCACGCGGCGCGGGAGCTCCCAGCGCTTGGTGCCCGAACAGTCGATCACGGCCTTCTTGTCAATCTTGGCGATCGCCTTGTACAGGCGCGTGTTCTTGGCAAGCGAATCGGCGATTATGAGGCAAACCGTCGTGGGGCTGGGACTCGTCAGATACTCGACAAGCGGCTCAGAGATCGCTTTGGCGAGTTTTGAGCAGCCGTCAAGGATTACCAGGCGAAACTCGCTGCCCATGGGAAAGGTGTTGAGCGATCCGATAATCGACTCGATATCGGGGTCTTTGGTCATATCGCGCTCGTCGAGGTTGAACTCGACCATGCCCGTCTTTTCCAGACGCGCCTTCATACGCGAGACGGCGTGGTCGCGTTTGACTCCGTCGGTACCGACGATCAAATATGCCGGCAACAGACCGGTTTCGGACATCGCGCTCCCCTCCCGTAGGCTCTCGTGTTCGTACCGTGCCATTCTAGCCCACGGGTTGGTCCCGCGCCAACGGCAGTATCACGGTCGCTGACATCGCATGGCAAAACCGGTTGCGGTCGGCGAGACGGTAATGTCTCCTTGTTCGATGGTGCATGCGAACGCGCTGCCCGCATCGCGAACGACATCGATGCAGACATCGGATGGATGGCCGTAGCGATTGCCCTCGCCCGCACTCGCGATAGACAGCTCGGGCTTAAGTGTTTCCAGCAGGTCAGCGTCAACGGAAACTTTTGAGCCGTGATGCCCCAGCTTGAGGACATCGATATCTCCCACCTCCTGTACAAACTCGCGCTCCTGATCGAGCTCGGCATCACCGGTGAGGAGCACGCGCAGGCTCTTGCCTTCCTGAGCATAGGAGAGCAGCAAGACAAGCGAGTCCTCATTGCCCTCGCCATCCACCGTGTCAAACGGCCACATCACACGTGTCCGAAATGCGCCGATATCGACCGTGTCTCCGCGGGCCACCTGCCGATACGTTACGCCGGGGCGATTCAGGACCTCGGCAGGCGCGCCGTCAAGCGCATCGGCCGCGACCACAACGGTTCCAACCGAAAACTGATCGAGCACATCGGGAAGACCACCCCAATGGTCTTCGTCCCAATGCGTCACGAAGACGGCGTCAATATGGTGGACGTTATTGCGAACCAACGCCGACACCACGCGCTCATCGAGCCCACAGTCGACGAGCGCCACGGAGCCACCCTGACGAACCAGAATCGCATCGGCCTGGCCAACATCGAGGACCGTCACCGAAGGCGGCGCGCATCGATCCCAATAGGCATACGGAACACCCGCTGCAAGCATCAAACACAGCAACCCCACTGCCATGTTCCGTGCGCGGGGGCGTGGCCACCAGACCAAGAGGACTGCCAGTGCAAACGGCACCACATATACCAAGGGCGTATCGGGCGACACGCTTACGGATGCGCCCGGAACGGCGGCAAAAAGCTGCTCAAAGAAGAGGGCGCAGCGGGCGACAATCATAGGCACCACGAGCGCCCCGCGGCTCAACAGCGGCACAAGCGAGCAGGGCACCAGCACAATCGACACAGCGAGCAGCACGCTTATCACCGGACCGATCACGGCATTTGCAAGCGGGGCAATGAGCGAAAACGTCCCAAATGCGGGAATGGTTACGGGAAGTGTCGCCAGCTGCGAGCACAGCGTGACGGACAAAATACTGGCGACGCCCGATGGCACACCCAGCTCAGCCAAGGCATAGGTAGCGTAGGGGCAAAAACAAAGGATGGAAAAAACACTGGCGCACGAAAGCTGAAAACCCATCTCGAACAGTACTGTCGGCCGGAGCAACACAAAGATTGCCATGGTCAAAAATAGCGCCGAGAGGCCATGCCGACGACGCCCGGCGCCGTTGGCGACAAGCGACGCCGCCACCATGCAGCACGCGCGCACGGCCGAGGGCGAGGCGCCCGTAAAGACGGCATAGGCAGCGAGGGCCAGCACCAACAGTCCCCGCTGCAGCCCACGAGAGAGACGCGTCTTTTGCAGGGCGCTCTCAACCACAAACCCCACGATGGCAAGATGGCTGCCCGAAACGGCGATAAGATGTGCGGTGCCCGTTACCGAAAACCAATCACCCGCCGGCTGGGCACGCAGCTCGGCCGAGCGTCCGCAGACACCGCCGGCAATGAGCGAGCGCGCCGGATCGCTCGCGGGCGCGATAACGGCAAGGAGCTCGTTTCGAAGCCAAGACAACGGCCCTGGAGGGCCCTCGTCGATCGATACCAACCGGACGACTTTAACCTTTCGAAGCTCGCCCCGAAGCACGCGTGAGCGTCCATACGTATCATTCTCAAAGCGCGAAATGCGACCGATAGCACGTACAAGCGAACCGGCGCCGAGCTCACGATCACACGACAGCCGTACCTGACCCAAGCGCTTTTCGCCCGCATACGCATCGCAGGTAAAGGAGTACACACCGTCATTGATGGACGGGTCGCCGTGCACAACAAACTCAAGACTGCTCGCAGCCCGATTATCCAGTGCCTTCGATGCACGCAGCGCCCCTATCGCCCAAGCCGCGGACACGACCGTTCCCGCCACGAGGCCGAGAGCCGCGGCATACAGCCACCGCCTCCACCGCACAAGGCGCATACAGGACCGAGCCAATACGATGCACGCCGCAGCCGCAACGGGAATGGCCATAAGCAATATGACGGGCGCCGCCCGCTCTCCCAGCAGCACATCGGCTGCCACGTTAAGCACCAAGCCACAGCTCGCACACAAGCCGGCACAAAGGCCTATCGTCCACGGCATCAATGGGCGCGGTGGCATCACATGCTCGCGCTCGGTCGCGCTCATACGC
>USHS01000121.1 GCA_900554585.1 uncultured Collinsella sp. | reverse complement strand
GGTGGACGGCACCGAGCCGTCATCGAGAATGTGGAAGGGGGAGGCCTCGCGGCCTTCCCCTTTTTTGCGTTTGGTCGATATTGGCTAAACGCCTCTATGGCTTAATAGCCTTCTCTATTTGAAGAAAATAAAATGAATGACCAGCGCGATCGCCACGACGGCAACGATCAAGAGCGCGATTTGGAGGCGGTGCTGTTTGCGCCGTCTGTTTGACGATGTAAATATCGATTTCCCCTGCTTAGGCGTCTCGAGATAGCGGGCGGAATGCGTTAGAGTTTGCTTGGGACGGGGCCCTCTACGATGTTGCTTAGTTGGTGTTTGTGTTTGCTCCTGGCTGCATGCGCTGTTTTTGGATAAGGGGGCATCTTTTAGATACACCGGATCGCTCGAGGCGACTCCCATGTGTCTGCGACCCGATTGAGTTTCTTCAAGGGTTTGATAACGATTTCGAGTTACATATTCAGGTTCCGCATCGTTAATGGGCTCTTGGGAAATATGGGGACGATGGTAGCGTATGGGCTGTGAATAGGCAGAACTATCGTTCTGCAGCGGCTCAAACGAATTGTCGGAGGTCTGATCGTCCATGATGCCCTTAGGTTGTCATTAACAACGAGTATGCGCTCATTGTAAGCCCCCCTGCTTCGTTTTGACAGGCGCGTATTTGGTATTCAGGGCTCTGTTCAAATAACCTTAACCTCGTTAAAACCTTAGTCAACCAGACTTAGATATGCTTATAGAAAGAGACTTAAAAAACTTTATAGCAAAATGTATATATACGTAATCGTTGGGCATATATTAGAGCGTCAAACGAAGTCCCTGCCACCTGGAAGATGGCTCGGCAGTCCCTTAAAGGAGTGGTAGTCATGGCAAGCATGGTTCCTTATCGTTCGGTCTTTGGTGTTCGTCCCTCTGCTAGCTCGTTGTTTGATCTCTTTGATGATATGAGCGACCTAGCGAACAGCTCGATTGCCTCTAAGGCGTTCCCCGTTGACGTTGAGGATAAGGGCGATGGCTATGAGGTCAAGGCTTATCTGACCGGCGTCGCCAAGGACGACATCGATGTCGAGCTTAACGAGGGCCGTCTGTCCATTAGCGTGAATGTCGAGGAAGACAAGGAGAACGAGGGTAAGAACTTCCTGCAGAAGGAGTTCAGCTCGTACAGCGCGACGCGTGGTGTGTACCTGAAGGATGCTTCGAGCGAGGGCCTTTCTGCAAAGTACGCTGACGGCATCCTTACCGTTACGGTTCCTAAGATTGTCGAGAAGAAGAACGTTACGAAGATTTCCATCGACTAACGCTATCGGCTATTAGCATCGGTGCCTGCGTTAAGGGGGCTGGGAAGTGATTCCCGGCCCCCTTTTCTATTTGGGCTGGCCTATTGAATGGTCATGGGCCGATATTGTCCGGCGGGACGTATCGTGAGTTTATGCAGCCCCTCAACGCGGGTGGCGGTGCTGCCAAGCTCGTTGTCGAGTGTTGCGTCGAGGGAGCTTGCGTAGCTTTTGACGGTCAGGCTTGGGCGATTGTTGTCTTGGCTAATGTGCATCGCGATAAGTTGCTCGGTGCGATCGGTTACCAACGCGCGTGCGGCATCGGCGGCCTGATCGTTGGAGAGATGCCCTTTTACAGACAGGATACGTTCCTGAAGAAAGCGAGGATAGTCGCCTTGACGCAGCATGGTTACATCGTGGTTGCTTTCGAGTGCGAGAATGCGACAGTCCTTGAGCGTATCGATGGCATGCTTCGTCAACTCGCCGGTGTCGGTGGCAAAGCCAATTGAATCACCCTGAGCGTCAAACCGGTAGCCGACGGGATTAACGACGTCGTGGGATGTCGAATATGTTTGAATGTGGACTCCGGCAATAGAGAGGGCGTCACCTGGGTCGAATTCCTCGACAGGTAGATGTGCGAGGCTTTCTTTGGACGTGAGCGTTCCTCTGCTGGAAAAGACCGGGCCATTCCAATGCTTGCACCATACCTCAAGCCCCTTGATGTGGTCGCTGTGTTCATGGGTGACAACAAGGGCGTACACGTCGTCTGCCGACAGTCCGAGTTCCGCCATGCGTTTGAGCGTTTCGCGGCGAGACAGTCCGTCATCGACCATAATGAGCCCCTGCGGGCCTTCGATGAGCGCGCAGTTGCCTTTTGAGCCGCTGCCAAGGATATGAAGGTGCAGACGAGACATAAGATTCCAAAGGATACAATGGGTGCGAACGAATAGAGGAGGAAGCAAATGCCAACGGTATCTCAGCATTATGGACACCATGCCGTGCCTGGGGCAGTCGATGAGACCCGGACGAGGCAGCAGGCTGCTCCTGTCGTGCTCATGGTATCAGGCGGCGCGGACTCGACGGCACTGCTTCTTATGGCGTGCACATCAAAGCTGGATATCCAAGATGGACGCGGTGTTGCCCCCATTGCTCGCGAGCGCCTGCATGTGCTGCATGTAAACCATCATCTGCGCGGCAAGGCGTCCGATGGCGACGAGGCCTTTGTGCGTGAGCTCTGCGCGAAATATGGTTTACCGCTGTGCGTGGAGCACGCTTATTTTGATGGGGAGTCGGGCAATATTGAGGCCGCGGCCCGCGAGGTGCGCTATGCCGCGGCGCGGAGGTATGTTCGCGAGCTCTGCGCCCAGACGGGGGCACCGCGAACGGCGGCTCGTATCTGCACCGCGCACACGTCTTCGGATCGCGTGGAAACGTTTTTGATGAACGCGATTAAGGGTTCAGGGCCCGCTGGCCTATCGAGCATTCCTCGCCGGAGGAATATCGTGGTGCGCCCCTTGCTCGACCTAACTCATGGCGAGCTCGTGGGCTATCTACAGGTACATGGTCAGCCGTGGCGTGAGGACGAGAGCAATGAGGATATCTCGTATCTGCGAAACTACGTGCGCCATCGGGTAATGCCAGTGGTGGCACAGCGTAATGCGAGCGTGTGCAAGACGATCGGCGCCGCCTGTGAGATCTTGGGTGACGAAGACGCGTTTCTATCCCAGCTGTCGGCGCAGGCGTTTCGAAGCTGTTTGCGTAAAGAGGCGGCGGGCGCGCTGGTGCTCGATGCCAGACGCCTTGCTGCGGCCGAGGTGGTAATCGCGCGGCGCATCGTGCGACTGGCGATCAAACGCATCGATCCGGACGCTCGTCCAGAGATGCGACATGTGGAGCGAGTCCTTTCCTGCGTTGCCGAGGGCGCCGGCTCGGTCACGCTTCCGGCGGGAATTGACGCACGCGTCGAATTTGGCATGCTGGCGTTTAAGGCTCCGGTGGCTCGCGAGGGCCTGGTCGCGGACTGGGTTACCGTACCCGGTCGTTTGCCGTTGGGCGGGGGACGTATGCTGGTCGCAGAGCCGATGGCCGTTGAACCGGGATGCGATATCGTGCGCCGCGCCCGTGAGCTTGCGGCTGCCGGGGAAGTGGCAGCTTTGGTAGATGCGGCTGCCCTGGGTTTTGCCGACAGCGATAGTGAGCGGATCCTGGCGGGCTCGCGTGGCGAGATCCCTGCCGAGGCGCGATTGGCGCGCCTGTGGGTGGACGGTCCCGCACCGGGAGACGTGATGTGCCCGTTAGGAATGAGTGGCCGAAGCAAGAAGGTATCCGACTTGCTAGGAGAGGCTCGCATTCCCGTTTCCGAGCGCGCCGGCGTGCCCATGGTGAGGACGGCGCCGGGAGGTGCCGTGGTGTGGGTCGCCGGAGTTCGCGCGGACGAACGCTTTAAGTGCACGGCGGCGACGCGTGTGGCCTATCTGCTTCGCGTGGTTGACGCGGATTAGCCCCTCGCACCAGCTTTTCTGTGCGGCGTTGACGGTATTCCCGCGCTGATGATGCGCGGGCTGGAAAATATACCCCGTGCGCTGCTAGAATGTGTAGTTCGCGTCCATACGGCGGTGTGTGGGCGATTAAGCACAAGAAAGGGTTGTCATGGCTTCTCAACATCCGGATATCGAGAAGGTTCTGTTTACGCAGGAGGATATCGACGGTATCGTTTCTCGCCTGGGCGAGGAGATCACGCGCGACTACGCGGGTAAGGATCTGGTGCTGATCGCGGTTCTGCGCGGCGCTGTTGTCTTTATGGGCGACCTGATGCGCAAGATCGAGCTACCGACCAACATCGATTTCATGGCTGTTTCGAGCTATGGCGACGGTGTGAAGTCTTCGGGCATCGTGCGTATCATTAAGGACCTGGATATCGACATCCGTGGTCGCGACGTGCTGATCGTCGAGGACATTCTGGACTCGGGCCTGACCCTCAAGTACCTGATGAAAAACCTCGAGAGCCGCAAGCCCGCTTCGCTGGAGGTCGCTGCCTTCCTGTGGAAGGACGTTGAGAACCGTACCTCGGCCATCACGCCCAAGTATGTTGGAACCCATTGCCCCGATGCCTTTGTGGTGGGCTACGGCCTCGACTACGCCGAGCGCTATCGTAACCTTCCGTATCTGGGCATTTTGAAACCGGAGGTTTATTCGTAAGATGCCCGACGACCGTAACGATAACAATTCCCAGACTCCCCGGGACCCAAAGATCCCGGGGATGCCCGGAGGCAAGAAGCCCACGCGTACGGGCTGGCTGTATTTTCTTTTGGCTTGCGCGCTTCTGGGCTATGCCTTCTTTAATATGGGCTCCGGCTTTGCCAGCTCCAGCAATACCGTTAAGCTCGCGACGAGCGAGATGGTCAGCGCCATCAAGCAGGATCGCGTCGAAGATTTGACCTATACGGTTCAAGACGGAAGCGTGGCGGGTCATTACTGGAAGACGAAAAAGGACAAGGGCGACACGAGCGAGCTCAAGAGCTTCTCCTCGACCTATGTCGGCTCCGATTCGCTTGCCGAGCTCATGGCGGAGCACCCCGACACCAAGTATATCGTCAACACCAACGACCCCGATTTTTGGGGCGACTTGGCGATGAGCGTGCTGCCAACGATCGCCCTGATCGCCATCATGTTCTACTTTATGCGCCAAATGATGGGCGCCAATAATAGGAACATGCAGTTTGGCAAGACCAACGCCAAGACTAACGAGGCTACGCGTCCCAAGGTAAAGTTCGAGGACGTTGCCGGCGTGGACGAGGCCGTCGAGGAGCTCGAGGAGATCCGCGACTTCCTGAGCGATCCGGACCGCTATCGCAAGCTGGGTGCCAAGATTCCGCGCGGCGTTTTGCTGGTTGGTCCTCCGGGTACCGGTAAGACGCTGCTGGCTAAGGCCGTTGCCGGCGAGGCAGGCGTGCCGTTCTTTAGCATCCCGGGCTCTGACTTTGTCGAGATGTTCGTCGGCGTCGGCGCGAGCCGCGTGCGCGACC
>USHS01000120.1 GCA_900554585.1 uncultured Collinsella sp. | reverse complement strand
GGGGCTAAACTGCGTGGCGCGGAAATCCGCAAAGGCAAACGAGCCGCCGGCGAAGTTGGTCATGGTGAGGAAGCTCGCCATGATGAGCACAAAGCCCACGTGCGCGATCACAAAGTAGAGCCAACCGCCATGGATGGAGTTCTCGTTCTCCTCGATCACGACCAGGAAGTACGAGGTCAGCGACATGAGCTCAAAGGCGACCAGGAACCAAAACACGTTATCGGCGGTGATGACGAGCATCATGGACGCCACGAAGGTGTTAAAGAAGAAGCCGGCGCGGCCCTTTTTGCCCGGGTACTCATCAAAGTAGTTGAGACCGTAGATCGAACCGGCAAACGCGAGCACCGAGATGAGCGCCACGAACAGGCCGGACAGCTGATTGAGCAGCAGCTGGAAATGGGCAAACGGGAAGAACACGATGGTGTCGACCGACGTGACATCGCCCAGCACGGCCTGGATACCGGCCACAAACGAAAGCACCGCGGCGACGGCGCCGATAAGGCAGCCGGCGGTCTTGGCGGCGTTATCGGCCTTGATCAGCAGAACCGAGGCGAGCGCACCGATGCACGAGACGGCAAGCGATGCGATAAACAGCGTCATGCTATCCATTGTTTACGCTCCCTTCTGCTTTCTCGGAGAGGCCCTGGGCCACAGCGGTAACGTCGACGACCGGACCGTTTTCGATCGAGCGCAGGCGCTTGGCCTCGTCGAGCTCGCGATCGGCCGCGCCGCCCATGACGGTCAGCGCCTTGGTGGGGCACGCCGCCACACAATGCGGGCCGTCCGGATCGAAGGCGCACAGGTCGCACTTGACAGCGCAGGTGTACTGGCCAGGAGCCCACGTAAGCAGGCTGCTCAGGGACTTAGGATACGAAGGCGTCGGGTCGCACATGCCTGCGACACCGGCGATAGATGTGCCATCGGGATGGATGGCTCCGAAGGGGCACGCGATGGCGCACAGCCTGCACCCGATGCACTCCTGCTCCTTGACGTGGATGCGGTCGCCATCGTGCTCGATGGCATTCACCGGGCAGACCTCGGCGCAGGGGGCACCCTCGCAATGGTGGCAGGCAAGGGCGGCCGAAATACCGCCGGTCTTCACGAGCGCCAGGCGCGGCGTATCCTGAAGACCCTGCATCCGGTGGGCGTCGGCACAGGCGGACTGGCATGTTCCGCAGCCGATGCACCTCTCCGGGTTGATGTCGATGAAGCGGTTCATCCCCACTTCCTTTCAAAATAACGGGCCGGGCTCCCGAACGTACGGGACGCCCGGCCCAAAAAGCCAACGAGAACGGGACTACACGATTTGGTTCACGTGCGTCTCGTCATCGAACTTGGCGGCGCCGGGATCAACGTCCTGGGGAGCGGCGGCGTCCACCAGAGCCTGCTTGAGCTCGGTGTACTGACGCTCCACCTCGCCCTCTGCCCAAACCTGGTCGGCGATAGCGTCGACCTGGCAGGCGGAGAACTTGTCCTCGGGCGTATGCGAGACCGGGTCGACCTTATGGATGGTCAGCTCGTTGCACTTGCCGATCCACCACTGGTAGGTCATGTAGACCGTGCCCTTGTTGATGCGATCGCTCACATCGGCACGGCTGTATACCTGGCCGCGGCGGCTGTGAATCGAGACGATGTCGCCATTCTTGATGCCGCGCGCCTGGGCGTCCGCGGGATTCATGCGGACAAAGCCGGGCTCGTCGGCAAGCAGTGCCAGCGTCTTGCAGTTGCCGGTCATCGAGCGGCAGCTGTAGTGGCCGACCTCGCGGACGGTGCACAGGATGAGTGGGTACTCATCGTCGGGAAGCTCGGAGGGCGCCTCCCAGTCGTGCGCCATCAGGTTGGCGCGGCCGTCCTTGGTGGTGAACTTGCCACCAGCAAACATGTCGGGCGTACCGTGGTCGTTCACATCGGTGCTCTTGACCGGCCACTGGGCGTAACCGCCCTCGGGAGCCATCTTCTCGTAGGTCGCGCCCACAAAGTTGGGGCACAGGCTAATGCACTCGTTCCAGATCTGCTCGGTGTTGTCGTAGTGCATGGGGTAACCCATGCGCGTGGACAGGTCCGCGAAGATCTCCCAGTCGTGGCGGCACTCGCCCTTGGGCGGAACAGCCGCGTCAAAGTGCTGGAAGCTACGGTCGGATGCGGTAAAGACACCCTCGTGCTCGCCCCAAGAGGTGGCAGGCAGGATGACGTCGGCGAGCATGGTCGTCTGCGTCATAAAGATGTCCTGGCAAATGAACAGATCCAGCTCGGAGAGCGTCTTGCGCATACCGGCCGAATCGGGCTCGGTCTGCACCGGGTCCTCGCCGTAGTTGTAGAAGCAGTGCACCTTGCCCTCGTCGACCAGGTGGCCCAGGTCGGTGAGCTTGTAGCCCTCCTCGAGCGGGAGCTTTTCCTCGGGTACGCCCCAAGCCTTGGCAAACTTGGCACGCACTGCCGGGTCGGTGACCTTCTGGTAGCCAGGGTACAGGTTGGGCAGCATGCCCATATCGCAGGAGCCCTGGACGTTGTTCTGACCGCGCACGGGCGCGAGGCCGGAATTGGGTTTGCCGATCTGGCCGGCAACGCAGGCGATGGAGGCGATGGTGTGCACCGTCTTCAGGTTCTGCTTCTGCTGGCATACGCCCATACCCCAGCCAATGATGGCAGAGGGCTTCGCCGTGGCGTACATCTCGGCAGCTTGGTGGATCAACGCGGGCTCGACACCCGTGATGTCCTGTACGGATTCGGGAGTGTAGTTCTTGATGGTCTCCCACCACTCGTCAAAGCCGTTCGTGTGCTCGGCGACGAATTCCTTGTCGTAGAGGCCATCGTTGACCAGACAGTTGGCAAAGGCGTTGAGGAACGCGACGTTGCAACCGTTCTTGATCGGAAGGTAGATATCGGCGATACGCGCGGTTTCGATATGGCGCGGGTCGGCGACGATGATCTTGCAACCCTTTTCTTTGGCTCGCACGATACGCCTTGCGACGATGGGGTGCGAATCGGCAGGGTTATAGCCGAAGAGGAAAATGCAGCCCGCATCCTCCATACCGGGGATGGAGCATGACATGCAACCTGAACCAACCGTGTCCATCAGACCGAGGACAGTAGGGCCGTGTCAAGTACGGGCGCAGTTGTCCACGCTGTGGGTGCCGATGCACGCACGCGTAAACTTCTGCATGACGTAGTTCGCCTCATTGCCGCCGCCTCGCGA
Organism: uncultured Collinsella sp.; assembly: GCA_900554585.1. Taxonomy (GTDB): domain Bacteria; phylum Actinomycetota; class Coriobacteriia; order Coriobacteriales; family Coriobacteriaceae; genus Collinsella. The sequence goes on along the minus strand of USHS01000120.1, from coordinate 2,109 downwards.
AGAGCCGGTGGTCATGACAGCGTTAGGACCATATTCGTCAATTATGGCCTGCATCTTAGATGCGGTGAAATCCAGTGCCTCGTCCCAGCTTACGCGCTCAAGATCCGCGCCCTTAGTGCGGCGGATCATCGGGTGCAGTACGCGAGGAGTCAAGATCTTGGTGTCGTTGATGAAGTCGTAGCCGCTCATGCCCTTAAGGCACAGCTCGCTCTGGTTGGTGATGCCGTTGAGCGGTTCGGTGCCCACGACCTGGCCGTTTTGGACCAGGAGGTTAAACTGGCAACCGGCACCGCAGTACGGGCAGATCACTTTATGCTTCTCCATGACACCCTCCTTCCTTTTTCTGCTACCGATTACTCGGTACTAATTTGACAATCATTGGGCCTGTCGCCCCAACGCTTACGCCTCGTTTTCGATGGTGGCGCGGGCACGCTCGGCAGTCAGTTCTGCCAGGCGCTCCTCGTCTACCAGGGTGAGGCCCTTGGTCGGGCACGCCTCGGCACACGCCGGACCGCCGGGACGGTCCACGCACAGGTCGCACTTGAGCACGAAGCTCTTGGTCTGCGAACCCACGCGAACGTCGCCCATCAAGACCGGAACCTGCGTGGTCGCCACGCTCACGGCGCCAAAGGGGCATGCCATGACGCAGCTCTTGCAGCCGATGCAGTTGTCCTCGTTGACGCCGATGCGATGGTTCTTTGGATCAAAGAACAAGGCGCCCGTAGGACAGGCCTTCGCGCACGGGGCATCCTCGCAGTGATGGCAAGCCACCGGTGCGGAGATCTCGTACGTACGCGTCACGCGCAGGCGCGGCGCGGCGATGTTACCGGGGATGTCGTGCGCCTCGATACACGCCGCCATGCAGGTTTGACACCCGATGCAGCGCGAAGAATCGGCTACGACTCGCTTATTACCCATGTTGTTCACTCCCTCCTGAATCCCTTGCCGGAGAGACCCTGTCGACGTTGCCCCGGACCGCCCGTGGTCCGGCATCGGCGTATCGAGCGCATGCGGCGAAACAGGCACTTCGATAGAATTCCTCCAACGATATACAGGTTAAATATACGCAGTTGCAGGGGGCAAACTTGAGCATAGGCCCTGCAATACACCCGTATTGCAGGGGTTTTGGCAGGTTGGAATTATTCTCTAGAAGCTATAAAGGTGAGTGTATTACATGCGTACGCCCAAGAAAGATTTCCCGCTCGTTTCTGGTGAATGTAGTACGTTTGTAATATCGTTTACACTCAATTACTCTAGTGCAATAAAGTAGTGGTTGTAAGATTGGCTATTATTAGCCGATGCTGTATTTGACTATTCAAATTGCACGCTCATTAAGGGAGGCCAGTGATGTCATCGACTCAAAAACGAGCCATCCTGCAGGTGCGCATTCGCGAGGAAGACAAGCAGCATGCCGAGCATCTCTACGACGCCATGGGCACATCGCTTGCCGAGGCCGTTCGCCTTTTTGTCGCGCAGAGCATTTTGATGCGCAAGCTTCCCTTTCAGCCGGTCGCCGTGCGCTCAAAGGACGGCACCGCCGCCTATGGATCGCTCAAAGCATATGGAGACCCCAATCGCCGCTCCGAGGAGCGCAATGCCTGGATTGAGTACCTTGCTACAGAAAGCGACGATTCGATTTTGGGTCCCGAGGAAGTAGATATCCATGAGTAGCACCATCATCGACGAGACCGTCATCCTACGCTACCTGCTTGACGACGACGAAGTTCTGTCACCGCGCGCCGCCAAGGTCATCGCCACGCGCACCGCTCGCGTTTACCCCGAAATCATCACGCGCGTCGTGGTCACGCTACGCGACGTCTATAAGGTTCCCCGCGTTGAAATTGCCGCGGCCTTGAAAAGGCTGCTCGATGACGTCATGGTCGACGAGCCCACCGTTGTCGCCCTTGCCGTCAATCTCTTTGGCAAGACCCATATGAACTTTACCGACTGCCTCCTCGCGGCCCGAACCGCCATCTACAACGATGATGTCGTGAGCTTTGGCAAGCCCATCATCCAAGGCATGATCGATTACCGCCGTAAACGCCAAACCGCAGCCGAAGTCCGCGACCGCGCCGCCGAAGCCCGCAGCCGAAGCACCGACTCCACCAT